>NZ_JBHZEJ010000068.1:0-48790 GCF_042756365.1 Streptomyces sp. NPDC059092 | reverse complement strand
CTGGATCTTGATGAGTGGCACTAACACACCGTCCGCGGGCCTTTACAGCGCGGGGCGCCGCTCCATCAGGGGGGTGGGCAGCACCGCGCGACGCTGGCGACGTCCGGTGTGCGCGTGTCCCGTCAGTGGCCGCCGTGGCCCGGCTGGTGGTGGTCGAAGACCAGCACCTCCCGGGGCATCACGGTGAACGGCCGCATCATGCCCATGTCCTCGTGCTCCAGCAGGTGGCAGTGGTACATGAACCGGCCGTGCGCCCCGGTGAACTGGCCCATCACCTTGACCATTTCGCCGCGCCGCACCTGGAACACGTCCTTCCAGCCCTGCTCGTTGTCCGGGACCGGGTTCGCCCCGGTGTACCTGACCGGCGAGGTGGTCGTGGCGCCCGCCGGGCTGAAGCCCGACACGTCGTACACCTCACGCTCCAGCACCTGGAACTCGCTCAGATGGATGTGCATGGGGTGCGTGGGGCCACCGAGGTTGAGGAAGCTCCACAGCTCGTGGTCGCCGTGCGCGACCTTGAACCCGAGCGCGTCGTCGAAGGTCCTGGCGATCCGCCGGTAGATCTTCGGCAGCGTCTCGCCCTCGCCGAGGAGCGCGATCACCCCGTCCTGCCCCGGCGCCGCCGACCCGTCGGTGACCTCGGCCATCTCCCAGATCTCCGGATGGCCCGCGCCCCCCTTCGTACCGGGCGCGCTGAGCACGACCAGCCGGTGGCCGTGCGGGGTGTCATGGGTCAGCCGGCGGAACGACGAGGAGATCACCGACGGCAGGACGAACCGGTCGGCGACCGGCAGCGCCCCCACCCGGAACTCCATGATCTGCGGGAACAGCACGTCCCGCGCCGGGTCGGGCAGACCCGCCGGCTGTCCGCCGGCATTGACCAGCCGCACCTTCTTCCCACGCAGCGCCCGGAAGTCGATCAGCAGGTCCATCCGCTCGGCGGGCGCGACGGACAGCCCGCGCCGCGCCGTCTCGTCGTACTCCACCGGGACGGGTCGGGGCAGCAGCCCGCCGTCGGAACCGATCTGCCGGATCGCGCCCCGCACCGGCCGGTTCTCCTCGTCGACCAGCGCGAGGTTGTAGATCCGGGCGTTGGAGGCGTTGAGCAGCCGGAAGCGGTACCAGCGGGCCTCCACGTCGAGGTACGGCCACACCACCCCGTTGACCAGGTTGTACGGACCGGAGAACGGCAGGGCGACATGCTTCCCCGACTCCGCGTCCGGCGCGTCCGCCGCGCGGCGCACCTTGTGCAGCAACTGCCCGGTGGGCCGCCCCCGTCCGTCCGTCTCGAAGTTACGGTCCATCAGGATCAGCGGGACCTCGTACTTCCCGCTCGGCAGATGCAGCGCCGCCTCCTCCTCGTCGCGGATCAGATACATCCCGACGAGACCGGCGAAGACGTTCCAGCGGGTGATGTTCATGCCGTGGTCGTGGTACCAGAGCGTGGTCGCGGGCTGCTCGTTCGGGTACTCGGAGAGCTGCGCGTCCTTGTACGCGACCGCGTTCTCCGCCCAGCCGTCGTTGCCGCCGCCGGTCTCGGCGCCGTGCAGATGGGTCACGGACCAGGCGGGGAGGTCGGCCACCTCCTTGATCTCCACGAACCCCTCGCCCCGGCCCGGCGGCGCGTACGGCACGGCCGACCCGTTGACGGCGGGCGCCTCCCCGGCCACGACCGGGTACGGGGCGTTCTTGATGCGGTTGGTCCAGGCGATGTGGACCCGCTGCCCGCTGTTCACCTCGATCGTGGGACCGGGGAACTGCCCGTCGTAGGCGAAGACATGGGTCGGCGCCATCTGCGCGTGCAGCCGCACCCAGGTCGACTTCAGCTCGATCTTCTCGACACCACTGCCCGGCCGGAGCGTCCGCGGTACGCGCAGCCGGTCCAGGAAGGGCGTGAGACCGCCGGACTCGGCGGCGGTAGTGGTGGCGGTGGATTCCGTGTCGGCGCCGTTTCCGGGCGCGCCGATGATGGTCTCGGACAAGGTACGACCCCCCGTTGCTTTCCCCCGTGCCGTCGAACGCTCCCGGCGGCACCTTCACGGGGTAGGACTCACCCCGATCCGTCCCGGTTGCCCGAATAGGGATGATCCCCAAAGGTTGCGCTGCTTTTCGGACACTCTGGCAGGTTGTACACGTGTACGGGATGTTCAGTTCCGTTACGGTTCCGCTTCCGCGCAGCCCGGCGGTACGGCCCGACCCGGGCCGGCGGAGACCAGGACCGGTGAACGCGAGGTCAGGTCATCCGAGGACGAGGCGGCTCGTGTAGCCCGCGCGGCACAGCCGGTCATACGCGGCTCTCACGTCGTGAGGCACGGACTGCGCGATCATGAATCCCTGTTCGGGGTAGACCAGCAGTCGTTGCAGCGCGCCGACGAGCATATCGAGCACCAGGCGCGGCTCCCCGATGGATTCGACGTACGCCTCGAAGGTCATCGGCGTGGACGCGCTGACGATCTCGACGCCGGGCCAGAGTGTGCGCGCCGTGGCGTACGCGCGTCGCTCCTCGTAGGGCTTGCTGACCAGCAGCACGGACGTGACGTCGACCCCGGCGTCTTCGAGCAGCGCACGCGAGAAGCGGATGTTCTCGCCGGTGTTGCGTGCGCGCGCTTCCACGAGCACGACCCGCTCCGGGACGCCGAGTTCAAAGGCGCGCTCCCGGTAGTGGACGGCCTCCCCGCGCGGCATGCGGTCCTGTGTCGTACGGCTGGTGGCCCCGGTGAACACGATCAGCGGTGCCATGCCGCGCCGGTAGAGCTCCACGGTGGTGTCGGCCACGCTCAGGTCATGGCTGCCGAGGCCGACGGCCACCGAGCAAGGACGTGGCTCGTGACGCATCTGGTGGAAGTCCCACAACCGCACGGCGTCCGACCATGCCTGTGCCGAGATCACTGCACATCCCTTCCGTCCCGCGCCGAGTCGGGAATCCTGAAGCTGTACTCCCACGCGAAGCGCGACGCGGCGTGCACGCCGACGGCGAACTCGACCACGGTGCCATCCGCTGTGCGGGTGGTCCTGCGCAACTCGACAACCGGTTCACCGACCGGCAACCGAAGCAGCTTCGCTTCTTCTCGCGTGGGAGCGCGAGCGAGCAGCTCTTCTTTCATCTGGTCGATCTCGTATCCCGCGTCGAGGAGAACCCGAAATCCGCCGCCGCGGCCGGCGGGTCCGGGAGTTGGGTCGACCAGAGGGGTTCCATCGACGTGTTCGGGCCGGTAGTAGCTGGTCAGGGTATGCGTCGGCTGCTCCCCTTCCTTCACAAGACGGGCGCGGGCGTAGAGCTCCGTGCCTGTCGGCAGGCCGTACGCGGCAAGAGCCTCGGGTGGGGCCTCGCCAAGAGTGACGCTCTGCGTCTGCTCACCGCGCCGGTACGTACGGCCGGAGGCAACCCGGTCGGCAACGAACGCCACCTCGTCGCCGTCACGCCATTTCGCCTTGTCGTACCGACCTATGCCGAGTCGCTTGAGTGCCGCCTGCTGCCGCACCACGGTTCCGTGGCCCCGCGACGACGTGACGAGACCTTCCGCTTCCAGCGCCTTGTACGCCGCATGGACAGTGGACTTGGAGCCCTCGCCCGCCTCGACCAGCTCCCGAATGTGCGGTAGCTGACGCCCCGGGGCGTACATGGGGTCACCGCTCCTGATGCGGTCGGCCAGCCGGTCAGCCAGTTTTCGCCACTTCGGTGCCATGTAGGGCTCCTCTCGACAGGCCAAGTCAACCACAGTCCCGGGACTGTTGACAGCACGCGGACCATGCGGCAAGGTCTTCGCTCACGACCCGTAGTCCCAGGACAGCAGAGGGTGTCGCATAACTGATCCGGCACCCCTCTGCCCGGAGGACGACTTCGGTCGCGCACGGCCCAAGTCCTGTGCCGTGCTTGCGGCAGAGCATGTCCAAGAAGGGATCCACGTGGTGACCACATTCCCGAAGCGGTACGAGAACGCCCGCCGGCGTCCGCCGGCGGGGCCGCCGTCACAGCTCACGCTGGTCAGCGCTCCGGAGTCGGTGCGGGCGGCCCGTGCTTACGTGCGCGAGTTCTTCGCGTACCACCTGCCGGGGGTCGCGGAGGAACACGCCGACAACGTCCAGCTCGTCGTGTCCGAGCTGGTGACGAACGCGGTGCGGTACGGAACCGAGCCCGGGGACTCCGTGCTGGTCGTGCTCGCGGTCATGGACACATGCGTACGGATCGAGGTGCGGGATCCGGTGAGACGGCGGCCGTGTTTTCGGGCGGCGTCGGACGAACGGGGCCGGGGGCGCGGTTTGTTCATCGTGGAGGCACCGGCGGAGTGCTGGGGTGTGGCCGATCGGCCGTTCGGGAAGGCCGTGTGGGCTGAGGTGTCGAGGTGAAGGGGGCTTTCGGCAGCCGGCAGGTCCTCCCGGGCGGGGTTCATGGCGGCGTGCCTACCCGCCCGGCCCGCCCTTCCGTACGGCCTGCCGCCCCAGGGCGAGCGCCCGGGCGAGCCTCGGGCCCAGGTGGCGCTTGAGCGTGCGCAGCGCCGTCACGCGGCTCGCCGCGCGGTCGAGGCGGTGGTAGAGCGCGGGCGGGACGTACGGCAGCAGCGGGGAGTGGCGCTGGCCGAGGAGGGCGAACATGTGCGCGGGCGGAAGGTGGATGTAGCGCGTCAGGTCCTCGTACCACCGGGCGCTGTAGCGGGCCGCGCTCTGCACGGGCAGGAGCGCGGACCGGCGTTCGCGCTCGTAGCGGGCGAGGGCGGGCGGCAGCTCCGCGTGGTCGCGCACCGCGCCCGCGAGGGCGATGGCGTCCTCCAGCGCGAGGGTGGTGCCCGCGCCGATGGAATAGTGCGTGGTGTGCGCGGCGTCGCCGAGCAGGACGAGGCGGCCGTGGGACCAGGTGCGGTGGGTGAGGGTGCGGAAGGTGAGCCACTGGGCGGCGGCGCCGCCGGAGTTCGCCCGGCCGATGAGGCCGTGCCCGTCCAGCGGTACGGCGAACAGCTTCTCCAGGAGGGCCAGGGTGCCGGCCTCGTCCGTCTCGTGGAGTCCGAGGCCCGTCCAGGTCGCCTCGGAGCACTCGACGATGCAGGTGCTGTGCCGCTCGCTGAACCCGTAGCCGTACGCCCAGATCCAGCCGTGTTCCGTCTCCTTGAACGCGAAGGTGAAGGAGTCGAAGACCTTGGTGGTGCCGAGCCAGACGTACTTGTTCCGGCCCTCGGTGACCTCCGTACCGAAGTGTTCCGCGTGGTGCTCACGCAGGCCGCTGTTCACGCCGTCGCAGGCCACGACGAGGTCGGCGCCGGCCAGCTCCCCCTCGTCCGGCCCTCCGGTGACCTCGTGTTCGTACACGACGCGTACGCCCAGCTCCCTGGCTCGCCCGGCCAGGATGTCCAGCAGTTCGCGGCGGCCGATGCCGAATCCCTCGTCGCCGTGGTGCACGGTGGTCAGGTCGCCCACGTGCGCGACCCCGTCGCTCCAGCGGACCGAGCGCTCGCCGATGGTGCGGGCGGACTCGGGGTCGTGGGCGCGCAGCTTCTCGATGAGCCCGCCCCAGTAGGTCACCCCCCAGCCGTAGGTCGAACCGGCCGGATTCCGCTCGTAGACGGTGATCTCGTGGGACGGATCCTGCCGCTTCATCAGGATCGAGAAGTACAGTCCGGCGGGCCCGCCGCCGACACAGGCGACCTTCACACGCACTCCCAGAATGACACAGAGCGATCAATTGACGGCGAAGAGTAACAGGCGGGTGGTGGATACGGCCGTCACATCCACAGGCGGGCCTTCATCAGGAGCTGACCGTGGAGCAGGGACAGGTCCGTACGGGTCAGATCCCCGTCCCGCGTGGCGAGGTAGAAGGTGTTGATGGGCGGGAGTTCGGGCTCCAGCAGCTTGACGACCTCGCCGCGCACCAGCTCCTCGGCCGCCAGATAGCTGGGGAGTACGGAGATGCCCGCGGAGGACTTGACCGCGGCGAGCGCCCCGCGCAGATCCGGTACGACGAGGGAGGGCGTCGCGGTCGGCCGTAACCCGAAGACCGTGAGCCAGTAGCGGCGGATGATCGGCAGGGACTCGGCGTACGCGATCAGCGGGTACTTGGCGAGGACCGCCGGGCCCTCCTTCTCCGTGAGCCGGTCGGTGGGGATGTCCCTGGCCAGCTCCGGGGAGGCAAGGAGCGCGAACTCCTCGTCCACCAGCGTCGTGGCGGTGATGCCGCGCAGCCGGGGCCGTACGGTCGACAGGACGAGGTCGAAGTCGCCGCTCATCAGCCGGCCCAGCAGATCGTCCGCGAGACCGAAGCCGAACGTGAGGCGCAGCCCGTCGGCGACGAGGTCGCTGACCGCGGGCAGGACGCGCGAGGTGATCAGCTCCACCGGCCCGCCGACGTAGAGCGGATGGCCGTCGGGGGCGCCGCCGAAGTGGCGCTCCACCACCGTGCCGAGCGCGTCGACCGGGCCCTGCACCTCCCGCAGCAGGGTCTCGGCGGCGGGGGTGGGGAGGGCGCCCTGCGGGATGCGTTCGAAGAGCGACTTGCCCAGCTCCCGTTCCAGATTGCGGATCTGGTGGGTCACGGTGGGCTGGGACAGTTCGAGCCGCTGGGCCGCCTTGGTGAAGGAGCCCAGGCGGTAGACGGTCACGAACGTCCGCAGCCAGCTCAGTTGTACCGCCATGGTCAAGGCCGTCCCCCTGTGCGCTCGCCCCGCGCGGTGCTCGGCGGGGTGGTGGTCGTACTCGTCGGTCGACAGTGCCGACACTCAGCGGGGTCGTCGGGGGCGGCCGGGTGTCCGCTGTCCATGCTGCGCGCAATGCCGCGCTCGCGCAGTCCGGTCGGTGGAAAACACCCGTAAGGGCACGGTGAATACGCACGTATGGCCGCTTCTCGTGCCCGAGAGCACGAGAAGCGGCCACCTGCGTGGGGGAGCGCGCGTCGACCTCCTCCGGTCGCTCCGGTCGCTCGGGTTCCTCCTCCGGTTCCTCCGGTTCCTCCGGTTCCTCCGGTTCCTCCGGCGGGGCGGGTCAGACGGCGAGCGCCTCCAGTTGCTCGACCACCAGCTCCGCGACCCGCAGCGCCGAGGCCGGGTTCTGGCCGGTGACCAGCCGCTGGTCGGCGACGGCGTGCTCGGCGAAGTTGCCGGCCTTGGTGATCTTCGCGCCGCGCTCCGCGAGCCTGCTCTCCAGCAGGAAGGGCACGACCTCGGTCAGGCCGACCGCCGCCTCCTCCTCGTTGGTGAACGTCGAGACCTGCTTGCCCTCCACCAGGTACGAGCCGTCCCCGAGCCGGATGTTGACCAGTCCGGCAGGACCGTGGCAGACGGCGGCGACGACACCGCCCCGCTCGTACACCCCGGCGGCCAGCGCGGCCAGCTCCTCCGAGCCGGGCAGGTCCCACATCGCGCCATGGCCGCCCGCGTAGAAGACGGCGTCGTAGTCGGCGGCGGACAGCTCACCGGGCGCGGCGGTACCGGACAGGGCGGCGGCGGTCCCGGGGTCGGCGAGGAAGTCGGCCTGCACCTGGTCCCCGGCGTCGAACCCGTCGCGCGGCGGCGCGCCGCCCTGGACGGAGACGTACGCGATCTCGTAGCCCGCCGCGCGGAACACGGCGGCGGGGTGCGCCACCTCGGGGACGTAGAAGCCGGTGGGACGGCCGGTGTCGCCGAGGGCGCCATGGCTCGTGAGCGCGAACAGAACCTTTTTGGCCATTACCATTCTCCATTTCCGTGTGCGATTCCGTTCACCGAATGTAGGCACCGGGAATCCCGACCGCCAAATAATCTGTTCGATCGCCCCCATAGAGAACTTCATGGAAGTTATTCGTTAGGGTGAGCTCCCTTCGGAGAATGGAATGGATATGAAAGAGCCCGGAGAGAGCGAGCCAGGAGAGAGCGGAGCGGGCGCGGAGAGCGGCGAGAGCGGCA
Organism: Streptomyces sp. NPDC059092; assembly: GCF_042756365.1. Lineage (NCBI taxonomy): Bacteria > Bacillati > Actinomycetota > Actinomycetes > Kitasatosporales > Streptomycetaceae > Streptomyces > Streptomyces sp. NPDC059092. The sequence goes on along the minus strand of NZ_JBHZEJ010000068.1, from coordinate 40,925 downwards.
GGAGCGCGGAGACCAGGGAGCGCGGGGCGGGGCCCGCGCGGCGCGGGCTGATCGTGGTGAGCAGCGTCGCCAGGCTGCCCAGCGGCCGTCAGGCGGGCTTCTGGCTGCCCGAGGCCGCGTACCCCTGGCGCGCCCTGCTCGCCGCCGGCTGGGACTTCGCCTTCGCGGGCACCCGCGAAGGCACCCCGCAGATCGGCGGCGTCGACCGCTCCGACCTGCCGCAACGCCTCTTCCTCGACGACACCACGGTGCGCGAACGCCTCGCCGCGACGACGACGGCCGACCACTACGAGAGCGCGGGCTTCGGCATCGTGCTGATCGCGGGCGGCCACGGCGCCATGCTCGACCTCCCCGAGGATCCGCGCCTGGCCGGCTTCCTGACGCGTTTCCACGCCGGGGGCGGTGTGGTGGTCGCGGTCTGCCACGGCGTGGCTGCGCTGCTGGCGGCCCGTACGCCCGAGGGAGCCCCGCTGGTCGCCGGGCGCCGCGTCACCGGCTTCTCCCGGGCCGAGGAGGAGGCGGCGGGGCTGGCCGCCACCGTGCCGTTCTTCCTCGACGAGGCGCTGCGTGAGCGCGGGGCGCGGTACGAGTCGGGCGAGCCCTTCGCGTCTCATGTCGTACGCGACGGAAACCTGGTCACGGGACAGAATCCGGCGTCGGCCGCGGAGGCCACGGCACTCGGTATGCGGCTGGCACTCGGCAGGGAACTTCCCGGGAACTGGCTGATCGGGCACAGCACGAATTTCTCCGGTTCCGTACCCGCGACGGCGGCCGGGAATGCTCGTTGAATGACCGCGAAATACCCGGACGGAGAAATTCCTCTTTCGGTGGCCCAAGGCGGCCGGCCGGCCCGCGGCCCGGGGCGCGATGAGTTCCGGAGCGGGGAACGGTCAACCCCTCGGAAGCCCCGGACGGGACCACCGCCAGGGGACAGCCGGTACGGGACAGCCAGTACGGGACCACCGGTACGGAACAAGGGAGTCACGGCATGAAGTACATGGTGCAGGTCTTCGGGAACCGCGAGACCTGGGACGCCGACATGGCCTCCTACTCGCCGGAGTCCGTGCGCGCGATGATCGCGCACATGGGCAGGCTCAATGACGAGCTCGTGAAGAACGGTGAGTTCGTGCAGGCCGAGGGGCTCGGCGGGCCGTCCCTGGTCACGTCCGTGAGCGCACGGAACGGCGCCGGCCCGGACGTGACGGCGGGACCGCACCTCCGGGCCGAGAAGATCCTGGCCGGCTACTGGGTGATCGACGTGGAAAGCGAGGCGCGGGCGATCGAGTTCGCCGCCCAGGTCTCGGCGGCACCGGGCCCGGATGGCACACCGTCCAACGAGCCGGTGGAGATCCACGCCGTGCCTTCGGGGCCACCGGAGGTGTGAGGCACGATCTCACCGCCGGGTGAGGCGGACGCGTACGCGCCGCTCGGGGCGCGGGCCCCGTGCGGCGCCCCCGCCGGGGCCCGTCGGTCGTCCTATTCGTCCTTGTCCGCCGCGAAGACGTCGCCCATGGAGGCGAACTTGCCGCCCTCGGACTGCATCCCCTTCTTCTTGGTCATCGGGGAGAACGCGCTGGTCTTGCCGTCCTGCATGTACGACTTCAAGTAGGCGGACTGGCCCTTCGTCTTGGCGGTCGCCAGGTCGATCAGGGGCTGGTAGTCGGCCTGCGTGACGGCGTTCATGATGGCGAAGCGGCTGGCCGCCCCGGCAGCGGCGTGGAGCGCCCCCACGGGACCCTCCGCCTTCTTCTTGCCGTCCGCGTCGAGCGGGAAGCGGGCGGGTACGGACATCTTCACCACGGGGCCGTCGCCACCGGTCTCGGAGATCGCCTTCCCGTCCCCGACATTGAAGTTGACGGCGATCACCGTGTAGCCCGCGGCGCCCGCCTCGGCGAGGAAGCCGGGGGAGCTCTGGTCCTCATCGGTGATCCCGCCGGTACCGCCGCTGGTGGGGTTGCCCCAGGCGGCCGACGGGTTGCCCGTGCCGACGCCGATGAAGAGCAGTACGTCCTTCCCCGCGGTCTGCGCCTTCGCCATGACTTCGTGGACGCGGCCCGCGGCCTCGCCGATCAGCCGGACGTCGTCGTCGTCGAGGGAGCCGCCGAAGCCCCCGGGCTCGCCCACGGGCGTGTTCTGGAACCCCGCCCGCTGCACCGGCAGCGCCGAGCCCATCGCCCTCTGCAGCGGCGTCACGGGCCCGGCTTGCTGCCGGTCCCCCGTCCCCGCCTCGGACATCGCGCTCAGCATCGCCTGGTTCCCCGCGGAGTTCTGCAAGGTGTGCATGGGTTTCTCCGGCCCGCCGGTCCGCACCGACGGGCGGTCGTCCGCGGCGCGCCCACGCGCCCGGCCCGGGTCGTGTGAGCGGTGTGCGTCACGACTGTGCACGGCGGTTCCTTCCACAGGGTCAGGGGTTACCCGCCCATTCTCCCCGGCTTCGGGCATCCGGGAAGAGGCGCCAGGTACGACGGGAGGGCAGGGTGGCTGCCCCTGCGGCCCGGCGACGGTCGCGAACAGGGGGCCGCCTCGCACGCGACCGTCGCCGTACCCTGCCTGCACCGCATCACTTCAGCCGTGAGGGGGAGTTCCCGCGTGAGCGACCAGCCCGATCAGCCCGACCAGCCCGATCAGCCCGGACCACTGGACCAGCAGACCAGGAAGCCGTTCCTGTACGTCGTCGTGTGCGCGGCCGGGGTGGCCGCCGATGCCGGCACGCTGGTCACGGCGGCCCAGAAGGCGGGCTGGGACGTGGGCGTCGTCGCCACCCCGTACGGCCTCGGTTTCCTCGACGCCACGGCTGTCGAGGCCCGGACCGGTTACCCCATCCGCTCGGCCTGGCGCTCACCCGGCGACCCCCGGCCGCTGCCGCCCGCCGACGCCATCGCGGTGGCCCCGGCCACCTTCAACACGATCAACAAGTGGGCGGCCGGGATCTCCGACACCCTGGCGCTGGGCATCCTGTGCGAGGCGTACGGCTCCGGTATCCCCACAGCCGTCCTCCCGTACGTCAACGCCGCCCTGGCCGCCCACCCCGCGTACCGCCGGAGTCTGGACCTGCTGCGCGAGATGGGCGTCCTGGTCGGCTCGTACGCGCCCCACGAGCCCGAGTCCGGTGGCGGGGCCGGCCTGTTCCGCTGGGAGGAGGCGCTGGAACTGCTCACCCCGGGGCCGGCGTGAACGCGAACGCAGCAGTCCGGCCATCCGCTCCCCCAACTCGGCCGCCGACTGCGGGTTCTGCCCGGTGACGAGCCGGCCGCTCACCACCACGTGCGGCGAGCGGTCGTAGGCGGCCGAGAAGACGGCGCCGCGCTCCTCCAGCGCCGACTGGAGCGAGAACGGTACGACGTCCGCCAGCCCGCGCGCGGTCTCCGACGCGTGGGAGAACGCGGTCAGTTCCCGGCCGTCCACCAGGTGCGTACCGTCCGAGAGGGTCAGGTCGACGAGCGCCGCGGGGCCGTGGCAGATCGCGGCCACCACCCCGCCCGACTCGTACACCCGCCGCCCGAGCGCGTGCAGCGCCGGGTGCCCCCGGAAGTCCCACATCGTGCCGTGGCCGCCGACGAAGAGCACGCCCGCGTACACCGCCGGATCCACCTCCTCGGGCCGTGCCGTACCGGCGAGCCGGCCGCCGCCCTCCGGATCGGCCAGGAACGCGCGCTGGACCGGGTCGTGCGGGTCGTACCCGATGACGGGGGGCCGGCCGCCGCGTACGGAGACGAAGTCCACCGCGTGGCCGTCGGCGCGCAGCCGCTGCCAGGGGGTGACGGTCTCGCCGAGGTGGAAGCCGGTGGGCGCGCCCGTATCGCCGAGGGTGTCGTGGCTGGTCAGCACGTACAGCACGCGCCGGGTGCGGATCACGGTCATGGCCGGCTCCTGGTCGGTTCAGGGGTGTCCGTACGGGTTCCAGTACGGGTAGGGGTAGGGGTACGAGTACGCGTACCGGTGGCCACGGTGAGGGCGGCGAGCAGGGTGGCGGCCACGAGCACGGCCAGCATGGGGCGCGGGCCCAGGTGCGCGGCGGCGAGCTGGCCGGCCGACGCGCCCGCGAACAGGGCGAAGGTGTTGACCGCCCCCGCCGTTCCCCGTGCGTGCGGGGCGAGTTGGTGCAGCAGGCCGACGGTTCCCGGCACGATCAGCCCCGTACCCGCGACGAAGAGCGCCCCCGCGCCGATCATCGCCTCCGGCCGGGCGGCCGCCTCTGCCGCGAGGGCGAGCAGCAGCCCCGACGCCGACGCCAGGTACCCGGTGAGCGCGAGCGCCCGGGGCCCGGCGGTGCCGAAGCGCCGGTTCACCAGCGGGCCCGCCAGCAGCCCCACCGCCCCGGCGGCCTGGGCGAGCAGCAGCCCGTTGGCGTCGAACCCGTACGTGAGGCGCAACTCCCTCTCCAGCACGGCGTAGAAGGCGACGAAGCTGCCGAAGACCGGCAGCGCCGCCGCGAACACGGCCGCCGGGCCGGGTGTACGGAGCAGCGCGAGCGCCGCGGCGGCGACGGCACGGACGGAGGCCGCCGGAGCGGGCCCCGCCGCCCCGGGCGCGGCGAGGCCGGACGCACCGGACGCACCGGACGCCAGGAGCCGCCGGAAGGCCACGGCAGCAGCCGCGTACACCAGGGCCGCGGGCCAGAACGCGGCCCGCCAGTCGGCGTGCTCCGTCACCAACTGGCCGTACACCTGACCCGCGATCCCCGCCCCGAGCAGCCCGGTGGTGAGCAGCGAGAGCGCGACGGGCCGCCGGGCGGCGGGCGCCCGCTCGGTCACGTACGCGAGCGCGACGGGCGCGAACGTCGCCGCCGCGAACCCCTGGAGCACCCGGCCGGCCAGGAACCAGCCGAGCCCCGGCGCCGCGGCCGTCAGCGCGGTGGTCACCGCCGTCGCCAGCGCGCCGCCCGCGAGGACGGGGCGGCGGCCGACGCGGTCGGACAGGGGCCCGAAGACCAGGAAGCCGAGGGCGTACGCGAAGGAGAACGCGGCCCCGGTCCAGGCGGCGGACGCCGCGTCGACCCCGTACGCGATCTGGACGCGGTCGGCGACGGGTATCGCCAGGTAGAGCTGCGCGGGGATGGCGAAGGCCATGGCCACCAGCAGCGCGAGCTGGCCGGAGAAGGAGAAGCGGGAGGGAGAAGGAGACGGAGACGGAGAGGGCGCTCGTCGGCGGCGCGGGACCCCGCGGCGCGCGGGCCCGGTGGCGGCGGTGGTGGTCATGGAACCCCCTTGGAAGTGACCGGAGAAGGGCCGGAGATGAGCCGGGAATGGGCCGGAGATGGGCCGAAAGGTGGCCATGGACCGAAGGTGGCCATGAGCCGAAGACGGGCATGGCCGGGGACAGGCGTGGCCAGGGGACGGGCATGGTCAGGGGACGGGCATGGAAGAGGGCGTCCGGTGCCGTACCGAGTGCACCGGACGCCCTCCCCGGGGAGGGGTCAGAAGGTCAACGGCAGCCCGGCCAGGCCGGACAGTTCGAGCCCCGTGATCCCGAACTTCGCTGCCTCCGCGCGGTGTTCTGGGGTCTGGTAACCCCACACCGCCCACCGCGCCCGCACGCCCGCCGCCGACACCCCGCGCACATTGGCCAGGTTGTCGTCCACGAACGTGGCGGCTTCCAACGGCACCCCCCGCCGCGCGCACGCCTCCCGGACCGCTTCCGGTTTGGCGGCGCACTCCCCGTAGACCTCGGCGACCGCCGATTCCAGGCCGTGCCGGGCCAGGATGGCGCGTACCGAGGGCTCGTCCTTCGCCGTCACGATCACCACGGGTACGTCGGCCCGCCGCAGCAGGTCGTCCACGCCGGGGTAGAGCGTGTGCAGCCCGAGCCAGAACTCCGGCTCCGCTTCCCGGAACCGGTCCCGGGCGGCGGACGCCGCCGCCACGAACCGCCGGACGCGCGGTTCGGGCAGCGAGGCGTACAACCGGTCGAACTCCGCCTGGGAGCCGATCGCGCCGGCCTCGGGGTGATGGGCCACCAGGAAGTGGTCCAGCACCCGCGCGTAGTCCCGTACCTTCCGGAACCGTACGGTGAACTCCTCCGGCACCAGGGCCAGTTGCCCCGGCCCGGGGAGCGCACGATCGTGCGGCTGCTCCCCGAGCCAGGTGATGAGGGCGCACTCGTCGAGGGCGTCGCAGACGACCCCGTCGAAGTCGAGCGCGAGCAGCCCCCGCCCCTGCTCGCGCCCCACCTCCGGACCCGGTGCCCCGGCCCGTGCCCGCGGGTGACGGCTCATCGGACGGCGCTCTTCGCCGCGAGCTGCTCCGTCGTGTGGAACACGGCGCGCATGAACGCGCCCATGTAGCCGTAGTACGAGCAGGTGATGATGTTGCCGTCCACGATGACGTCGCTGTCGACAACCTCCGCACCCGCGTTGATCACGTCGTCGCGCAGCCCGATGTACGCACAGGCCCGCCGCCCCCGCAGCACCCCGGCACTCACCATGATCCACGGACCGTGGCAGAGCCCGGCGACGACCTTGCCGGCCTCGTTCATCCCCGCGACGAAGTCCAGTACGTCGCGGTCCTGCCGCACCCGGTCCGGCGCCTCGTGGCCGCCGGTGAGGATCACGGTGTCGTACAGCTCGACGGCGAGGTCCTCGTACGCGATGAGCGGTCGCGCCGTCTTGTCCATGGGCAGCGGAACACCGTACTTGCCGGTGGCCGGATCGCCGTTCTTGGTGGCGATGTCGACCTGCCAGCCCTCCTCAAGGAGGCGGTAGTAGGTGAAGACGACGTCGTGGTCCTGAAATCCCTGACCGGTGATGATGACAGCAGTGTGAGACATGACGATCCCCCCGGATCCTTCTCCCGCGATCTTTATCTCGCGATCCCGCTCGTGCTCTTTCCTTACTTCTTTCGCCTTGTCTTCCGAACCGCGTTCCCGGTTCCCTGTTCTCTGGTCTCTGTTCCCTGGTCCCTGTTCTCTGGTGCCTGTTCTCTGGTGCCTGTTCTCTGGTCTTCTCCCGCGACCGCTCTCCTTTCCGTCAGGCGCGGCTGACGCAGAGATACTGCTTGTCGGCCTGCACGCGCCGGGTCTCCTCCGGCCGGCCGGTCAGGATCTCCACGTCCGCGTACACCGCGCCGGAGACGCAGAGCGGAATGTGGAAGAGGTCTTCGGCGCGCCGCCGGTAGAACAGGTCCATTCCCGTCCGGAGTTCGAAACGGAAACGCCCGTCCGGCGTCCGCGCCCGCATCCGTGTGTTCGGAAACGCGACCACTTTCCGCATCGGGTGACACGGGGTTTCGAGCGAGGTCGATTCGTACGCCGTTCCCGCCCGGTTGTAGTCGTCCTTGAGCCGCATCAGATCGAACTTGTTCCTCGGTGACTCGACCTCGATCAGCTCCAGCGGTTCGTCCCCCGCGTTCCGCGTGCCGTGGAACGCGCCGGGCGCGATCCGTACGACGCTGCCCTGCCTGATCGGGATCGAGACCCCGCCCAGGCCGGTCGTGACGCCCTGTCCCCCCAGACAGAGCAGATACGTCAGCTTGCGCGGGTGCACATGCACCGAGGTGCTGTGCGGGGCGTCGATGTGCAGCGCCCAGAAGTCGAAGAACTCGTCCACGAAGGCGCGGTATTCGTACCCCCACGGCTTCGGGATGACCTCGTCCAGATGCGTGTCCTCGTCGAACTGCTCGTGCGCGACGCGGGCGCCGCGTCGCAGGAGCCGCTTCAACTCGGCGATGTCCGCCGGACCGGCGTCCAGCCGGACGGCCCGATCCCTTCGCGGACCGGCCTCGATCCCTTCCGTCGCCTCCCTCGCGCTTTCGAATATGTTGGTTACCGGTGTGGCCGCCATGTTTTCTTACCCCCGTTGCGGATTGCCCATGGCCGATCAATCTCGACATGGCAACTAAAGCACCGATCCCACTTCCGCTCAAATAGGAGATTCTGGTGGGGGTATGAAGATTTATTGTTGAGGGGAATCTGATGTTCCGGGGCGACCGCGGACGGGTCCCGAGGCAACCTCAATACATCGAACGGGACAAGGAGAAACGATTTTCGCCGCCCGGGTAAGGGGATTCCCCTGGGGGGCCGCCCTTCCTCGCCGCCGCCTCCCCGCCCAGTGCGTCGTACGCCCGCTCGACCAGCGCGGGCAGCCCCTCGGGGTCACCGTCCGCACCGCGCGCCCACAAGCGGAGCGCGGCAATCAGCACCCCGGCGCCGGCGCCGACGACCACCGCGGGACGGGGATCCCGGTCGGGGTCCACACCGAGCCGGGTGGCGAGGATCCGCACGGACTCCTCCTGGGCCTCGATCCGCACCCGCTCGTACGCCGCGAACAGCGCGGGCTCGCGGTCGACGAGGGCGAACAGCTCACGGCCGCGCGGGCGCCGGTGCACCCCGGGGCACACCTCGTCGAACAGCCACTCCCTGACGGCCGACCGGTAGGCCACCAGGGGCGGTTCGCCGGCCGGACGGGCGCGCAGGGCGTCGTTGATGCGTTCGCCGTCGACGCGGGTCGACTCGACGGCCGCGTCCTCCTTGCCGCTGAAGTGGCGGCTGAACGTACGGCGGGTGACGGCGGCGCGCTCGGCGATGGCCTCGACGGTGACGTCCGCCAGGCCCCGCTCCAGCATGAGATCGACGGCGGCGGACCCGAGCGCCTCCCGGGTGCGCCGCGCCTTGCGCTGCCGGCCGTCCTCGACGGGGGCGGCGGTCGGGGCGGTCTTCTGCCGGGTCACCTCATCACCTTCATGGAGCCGATCGTACACCCCAAATGTCCCATTGGGACATGATTCACTTACGGTCGAATACCCGCGCAGGGCAGCCGAAAGCGCGGCATAGGCGCGGTATTCGGCGCACCGGCACCAGCCGTCGCGCGGCCCGCCGAACAGCCCGGTGGGCGGCCCGGCGCACGCGCCGGTGAACGGCCCGGCAGACAGGCCGTCAGCCCCGGCCCCTCGCCCCTCAGCCCCAGCTCTGCGAGTACTGGCTGCGGTAGCTGGCCTTCTCCGACCACATCCGCTGGGCCATCGTCAGCCCCAGCAGGCTCAGAGCGATGATCACCAGCCCGGGTACGAGGGTCCGGTAGTCCACGATCGAACCGACCGCGCCCGTTCCCGTACCGATCCCGGCCCCGACGCCCGTTCCGCTCCCGGTGCCATTGCCCGCCGGAACGCCGCCGCCCGCCTCCGTCCCCCTGGGGGTGGGATCCGTCCGGTCGGCCGTCCCGTCGCCGCTCCCGGTCGCCGTCTCGTTGCCGCCACCGGTCTCGACGCCCGCGAGCCGCACCCCGAGGGCCGCCATCGCCGTCGACACCGGCTGGAAGAACGTCGTCCCCCCGACGGTGCAGTCCCCGCTGCCGCCCGAGGTCACGCCGAGCGCCAGCCCCTGCGCGAGGAGCGGCCCTCCGCTGTCCCCGGGCTCGGCGCAGACCGTGGTCTGGATCAGGCCGGTGACGGTGCCCTCGCGGTAGTTCACCGTCACGTTCAGCGCCGTCACCTGCCCGGAGCGCAGCCCCGTGGTGCTGCCGCTGCGGAACACCTGCTGGCCGACGACGGGGTCGGCGGCGCCGATGATCCGTACGCCCCGGCCGTCACCGATGTCCACGGTGCTCGTGCCGTCGAACGCGGCCGGGTTCTCGTACTGCACGAGGGAGAAGTCGCTCCCGGGGAACGTCGTGGCGACCGTCGAGCCGACCAGCGTGGCGCCTCCGGTGTCCTGGAACCAGGTGGTGCCCGCGGGGCCGCAGTGCCCGGCCGTCAGGACGAAGTCGTTCTGGCCGTCCGTCACGTTGAAGCCGACGGAGCAGCGGTCACTGTTGGTGAAGATCGGGGCTGCGCCGTTCACCTTCGTACGGAACTCCCCCGCGTTCCGTTCCATCTCCACGGAGCCGCCGATCCCGTCCGCGACGTCGGTCATCCGTGACCAGTCACCGGCGGAGACGGTCCGGTCGGCCTGCACCACGACCCGGTTGGCGGCGTAGTCCACGGCCCACGCGGTCCCGGGAACCCGGGGCGCCTCGCGCAGCGCCTCGGTGGCGGAGGTGAGGTCGCGCATGCTGTACCGCATCACCTCGGCCCGCGCCCCCTCGCGCCGCACCTCGGCCGCCGCGTCCTCGTCCGTCACGGCGACGACCGGCTGCCCGTCCGCGGCGATCCAGGTGCCGGCGGTACGGGAGGTACCGAGCTTCGCCACCAGGCCGGTCCCCACCTCGGCGACGGCCGCGCCATCGGCCCCCGCCGCGCGGCCGGCCGGCTCGTCCGCGACGGCGTTCGAGACCAGCAGTCCGCCGCAGACCAGTCCGCCGACGGCGGCGATTCGCGTGATCCGCCGGAGATGGCGTCGCGCGTGCTTCATCCGTGGCCCCCAATGTCGTACCGGTACGACGTCTACGACATCGCCAGCGCCGGAGCCCCGGGCATCAGAGGGCCCTCCTCCCATACGTACGGGGCCCGGGCCCGGTTCAAAGCCGACCGGATTTTCCGCGCGCGCGTCGCCTCTGCCGCAAGGCCACCCGGAACGCCGCACGGCGACGGTGCACCTCCGCGTCGAGGGCCGCACCCCGTCCGCCGTGGCCGCACACCTCGCGACGCGCGGCGTGAACGTCTGGAGCGGCCGGCCGATGCCGGGGGGAGGTGTGTCCCCGTAGTCCCGGATTCAGGAGCTCCAGGGACACAGCACAGGAACAGAGGGACACCGGACAGCAACGGGCCCGGCCGAACCGGCCCGGGCCCGCACCCGACGCCGTCCCGCCCCGCACACCAATGGGTGCGATAAGCAATGAATCGCACATACGTAACATGTAGCCTTAAACAATGAAAGCGCGGCTGGATCTGCTGGCCACCGTGGATCAAGGCGTCACGGAGAGCGAGATCTTCCGGCTGGCCCTCCAGCACTCGGTGGCCGAGCTGGACGGCTTGGGCGGGACCGTGCATCTGCGCGGGCCGATGTCCGCGCTGCGGCTCGTCTCCTCGACCGGGCTGCCGCCGCGTCTGGTGCGGCCCTGGGAGATGGTCGACCAGGAAGGGCCGACCGCTCCTGCCCGCGCCGTACGCCAGGGCGGCGGAACCAGGAACGGGAACGGAGCCGGGAACGGGAGCGCCGCCGGGGTGTGGGTGCCGGCAGGGGCGGCCGGGAGCGGGGACGGGTGGCCCGGGGCCGGGCTCGCGGCCGTGCCGGTGCGCGGTGGGCACCGTCCCGTCGGCGCGCTCACCATCGTCATGGGCGACCGGGGCCGGCCGACCGAGGCCCAGTGGGAGTTCCTGCGGGCCGTCGTCCACTGGGCCGAGGAGCGGATGGGCCAGGCGCCGCCGCCCGCGCGGGCCCGGCCGCCCGGCGAGGAGATGAGCGGGCAGCGGTTGCGGCAGGCGCTCAAGGCCGTCCCGATCGGCACCTGGGACTGGAACATCCACACCGGCGAGCTGGCCTGGGACGACGCGGCCATGGTCATCTACGGCACCGATCCGGACGACTTCGTCCCCAGCATCGAGAGCTGGCTGAAGGTCGTCCACCCCGACGACCTGGCCTGGACCCTCGCCGCCGCCGAGCGGGCGATCCGCAACGGGACCGTCTTCGAGGCCGAGTACCGGGTACGGCGCCCCGACGGCGGTTACGCCTGGACGCAGGCGCGCGGCAGGACCGTACTGAACGACCGGGGCGAGCCGGTCCGTATGGTCGGCCGGGCCTGGGACAGCAACGAGTCGCCCTCCGCCCGCGACGCCCTCAGCCGCGCCCTGCGCCACATGAGCGACGGTTTTCTCGCCGTGGACGACACCTGGCGGGTCACCTTCGTCAACCTGGCGGCGGAGCAGGCGCTCGGCTCCTCCGAGGAGGAGTTGTTCGGGCACCCCCTGTGGGAGCTGCCCTCCGTCCGGAACGTGCCCGGCCTGGAAACCCGGTGCAGGGAGGCCGCCGCCGCGGGCCGGCCCGCGGGTTTCGACGTACGGTCGCCCGGCGCCGACCGCAGCTACCACCTCAGGCTCGTCCCCGTGCCCGACGGTGTCACCCTCTACTTCTCCGACGTCACCGAACGCCGCCGCCGCCAGGCCGAGCAGGACGCCATGGAGCGGGCCGCCGCGGAGCGCGCCGCCCGGATCGCCGAACTGACGACCGCGCTCGCCGGGGCGACGACCTCCCGGGACGTGGTGGAGGCCGTCGCGCGGCGCGTGCTGCCGCCGTTCGGCGCGGGCGGGCTGATCGTGCTGGCCGTCGAGGTCGGCGGCGACCGGCTGTCGTGCATCGGATCCGTCGGCTATCCGCCGGACTTCGTCGATGTGATCGTCCGGTCCACGCCGGCACGGGGCGGCCCGATCTGGGAGTCGCTCCTGACCCGGACGCCGCTGTTCATCTCGTCCGCCGACGAGTTCATGGCGCGCTACCCGGACATGCGGCACCGTCCGTCCGAGGCCGCCAAGGAAGCGTGGGTGTTCCTGCCGCTGATCGCCTCCGGACACACCTTCGGCGTCTGCGTGATCGCCTTCGACCGGCCGCACCGCCTCCCCGACGAGGACCGTACGCTGCTCACCGCGATCAGCGCCCTCGTCGCGCACGCCCTGGAACGGGCCCGGCTGTACGACGCCGAGCACACCCGGTCGCAGGAACTCCAGCGCGCCCTGCTCCCCCGCACCCTGCCCGAGCTGCCCGCGTGCACGGCCGCCGCACGCTATCTGCCGGCCGGGCAGGGCATGGACGTGGGCGGCGACTGGTACGACATCATCCCGCTCTCCGCCGGGCAGGTCGCGCTGGTCATCGGCGACGTGATGGGCCACGGGCTGCCGGAGGCGGCCACCATGGGCCGCGTCCGTACGGCCGTCCACACCCTGGCCGCCCTGGAGATGCCGCCCGACGAGATCATGAGCCACCTCAACGAGATCGTCGGCGACCTCGGCGAGGACTCGTTCGTCACCTGCCTGTACGCGCTGTACGACTCGACCACCCGGATCTGTTCCTTCGCCCGCGCCGGGCACCCGCCGCCCGCCGTGGTCCACCCCGACGGCACCGTCCACTTCCCCGAACTTGCCCTCGCCCCGCCGCTCGGCGCGGCGGAGCCGCCGTTCGAGACGGCCGAGCTGACGATCCCCGAGGAAGGGCTGCTCGTCCTCTACACGGACGGCCTGATCGAGTCGTCGGGCCGCGAGATCGACGAGGGCATGGCCACCCTCGCCCGGCTGCTCCGTACCGCCGACACCTCGCCCACCGCGGACCTGGACCAGCTCTGCGACACCCTGACGGCCGGACTCCTCCCCGCCGACCAGCCCACCTCCGACGACGCGGCGCTCCTGGTCGCCCGCGTCCACGCGCTCGCCACCGACCACATGGCCTCCTGGCCGCTCCCCTCGCACCCGCAGGCCGCCGGGGAGGCACGGAAACACGTACGGGAACAGCTCACCGCCTGGGGCCTCGACGAGCTGGCGACGACCACGGAACTGCTGGTCAGCGAGCTGGTGGGCAATGTCGTACGGCACGCCAAGGGGCCCGTACGGCTCCGGCTGCTGCGCAGCGCCGAGCTGGTCTGCGAGGTCGGGGACGGCAGCCTGACCACCCCCCGGATCCGCCGCGCCTCGGCGACGGACGAGGGCGGGCGCGGACTCCAGCTCATCACGGCGCTCTCGCAGCGGTGGGGTACGCGGTACACGGCCACGGGCAAGTGCATCTGGACGGAGCAGGCGCTCCCCGGCGCGGACGGGGACCACCCGGGCCTGGGCGGTCTGGGGGGCCTGGGCGACCTCGGTGACCTCGGTGATCTTGGAGGTTTCGGTGACCTCGAAGACCTCGCGGGACCCGGAAACCTGGGAGATCCGGGTGACCTCGGGGACCGCGGAGGGCTCAACGCGCCGCCGCCCCGCGTGTGAGTGGGCCGGCTACCGGTCACGCTCGGCAGCGTTCGGCAGCGTTTGAATCCCGCCATATCCGAGTGATCGCGGGGCGCGCCCGCCCCTTCGGTGCCACCATCGTCGTCCGAGGCCAGGCGCGGGGTGGAGCCGGAAGTCGCGGCCGACCGCGAACCGGTGCGACGCAACGTATCGGCCACACCGCCTCCTTGGCGTTTACGGGGCCGGAACCGGCACCGACAGCCTTTACTCAAAGGTCACTTGGTCCACTACTCTTCCACTTGTCACACCACCAGCACCACAGTGTCTACACTCAACACACCCCGCCCATGGCCCCGTTCGGCCATCCGCGTCCCCCGAGACGCCCCCCTGTTTCTCTTGTGCCGACCGATCACTGATCCCCGATCGTGATCACGGATCCGCGTACGCCCGTCCCCGCGGGCGACGCTGGAGGCAAGCTGCGCATGTCAGAGATGAACGGTGCCGACCCCACGCGGCCCATCGACCAGGCGCCTCCCGGCACCCCGCCGAGCGCCGCTCCGGTGGATCCGGGCGGCATTCCCGTACCGGCGCGACCGCCCCACGGCGCGCAACCGCACCCCACCGCCCGACCGCCCCACACCGGGCAACCGCCCTCTCCGGGCAAGGAGCTCGCGGTCATGGGAGCGGCCGGGTCGCCCGCCGGACCCGATCCCTCGGACCTCGAACTCTTCGCCGAAGGCGCGGGACGCCTCTCCGGCACCAACCCCGGCCGCCTCAACGGCCTCCCGGGCCGTCTCCCTCCGGAGGGGCTGCCCAACGGGCTGGGATGGCCCGGGAGTTCCGTCGGGCCCTCGGCGCTGCTGCCCGTGCCGCCGCCGGGGCCGCCGCCGCCCGGTCGCGGGGCGGGCGCGCTGCCGGGCGGGCGCATGCCGTACGAGCGGCCGGAGCCGCGCTCGCGCTCCCTGTGGTTCACGGTGCTGGCCGGGGTGGCCGCGCTCGCCTGTGGCGCCACGCTCGTCGTCGTCGCCGGTCAGCCGGACCGGCGGGCCGAGCAGGCCGCCGCGCCGGTCACCGGCGCGAGCGTCCCCGGGCTGCGCGGCTTCCCCGAGCGGCCCGAGGGCAACCCGGGCGACGGCGGCGACTCCGCGGGGTCCCTGTCCGAGGGCGAGTCCGCCGCCTCGGACGGGGGCCTTGAGGAGACCGCGAACGGCCGACCCCCTCGCGCGGCGAGCAGCGAGGCGCCGGAGGCGTCCCCGGACGGCCCCGGCGAGGACGGGAAGGACGGCGGCGCACCGGAGTCCGGTACGGGGTCCGCGGACAAGCCCGGGACCGGGCAGGACGGCGCCCCCGACGGGAACGGGAAGGGCGACGGCGGCGCGGGCGGAGGGAACGGCGGAGGCGGTGCGGTCGGCAAGCCGACCACCGCGCCCACCCGCAGGGCCGCCATGCAGGCCGTCAACTACCCCGACCGCTACTGGCACATACGCGACAACGGCGGCGGCTATCTCGACGCCGTCAGCCGCGGCGCCGCGACCTTCACCGTGACGGCGGGCCTCGCCGACTCCGACTGCTACTCCTTCACCCTGGGCAAGGGCCGCTATCTGCGCCACGCCCAGTTCCGGCTGCGCGCCGACGCCAACGACGGCGGCGCCACCTTCCGCAAGGACGCCACCTTCTGCCAACGCGCCCTCGGCAACGGCACGATCATGCTGGAGTCCGTCAACTACCCCGGCCGCTTCGTACGGCACCGTAACTTCCAGCTCCTCCTGGACCCGTACCAGAACAGCGGCCTCTACCGGGCCGACAGCGCCTTCCGTATGGTCGCCGGCTGACCGTTCCCGGCCCGCCGCCTTCACCGGCGGGCCGATGGCATAGGGTCGTGCGCCGTCGGGACTTCGAACACCCGAACTGGGGGAAGCGGTGGGGAACGCGCGTTGGATCGTCCCGGTGCTGGCCGGGATGGTGATGACTCCCATCGCGGTCGGGCTCGGCTTTCTGCTGATCTCGTCGGTCAACGACGGCGAGGAGATGGACCTCGGCTCGCCCGCGCCCGCGTCGACCGAGCTGAAGCCCGGCGACGGCGGTGTGCCTCCCGAGTACGGGCAGCTCATCCTGGACACGGCGGCCGACTGCGACCAGAAGCTGTCCGCCACCGTCCTGGCGGCCCAGCTCAAGCAGGGCAGCAACTTCCAGCCGCGCGCGCAGTCGATCGAGTCCGGGGACCGTCCCCCGGCCCAGGGCATCGCCCAGTTCCGGCCCGCCGACTGGGAGGCCGAGGGGTACGACGCCAACGAGGACGGCACGGCGGACGTCTGGGACCCGGCCGACGCCATACCGTCGCAGGGCCGGGCGATGTGCAAGCTCCTCGCGAAGGCGAAGGAGCACCCGGACTACCGCGGCAAACCGATCGAGGTGGCCCTGGCCGCGTACCACGCGGGGTGGGACACCGTGGAGACGTACGGCGGCGTACCGCGCGCCAGTTGGGCGGACGGGGCGACGTACGAGTACGTCAAGGGCGTCGTGAAGTCCTCCGCCTACATGGTCGTACCGGCCGGCGGTTCACTGCCCGGGAGCTGGACCCTTCCCGTCACGGGCCCGGCGGGCGCCCCGTACCACCAGCAGGGCTCCTCCTGGTCCACCGGCCTGCACACGGGCATCGACTTCATCGTCCCGACGGGCACCGAGGTCAAGGCGATCGGCCCTGGCGTGATCGACACGGCGGGGCCGGGCGGCGACTACGGCAACCAGATCGTCATCCGCCACGACGACGGCACGTACAGCCAGTACGCCCATCTCTCCGAGATACGGGTCAGCGCCGGCCAGCGCGTGCAGGGTTCCGCGGTCATCGGCCTCTCCGGCGCCACGGGCAACGTCACAGGACCGCACCTCCACTTCGAGATCCGTACGGGCCCGGCCTTCGGCTCGGACGTCTCGCCGCTCCCGTACCTCCGTGGCAAGGGTCTGATCAGCTAGCGGCCGGTGGCTGCCGGTCGGCAGTCGCGGGCCGGCCGTCGCTGGCCCGTCAGGCCGCCGCCCGGACGCCCTCGGACATCCCTCACACGGTGACGACGGTGATGTGCTCCAACTGCCGGAACGGCGCCAGCTGTTCGTCGGTCGCGCCGGTGTCGGTGACGAGGGTCCAGGCCCGGTCCAGGGGCGCCCAGGCCGTGAAGGGACGGTGGCCGAACTTGCCGCTGTCCGCCAGGACGTACAGTTCCGCGCCGCGCGCCGCCATCAGTTCCTTCAGCGACGTCTGCTGAAGGCTCGCCTCGCAGATGCCGAGCTCGGCGTCCAGGCCGTCCGCGCCGAGGAAGACCTTGTCGGCGGTGAGCCGCGACAGGGTGAGTTCGGCGAGGGGGCCGACGAAGCCGTGGCTGACATGGCGGAGGGTTCCCCCGAGGGTGATGACCTCGACGCCGTCCGCCTCCGCCAGTTCGACCAGCGTGGTCAACCCGTTGGTGATGACGGTGAGTTCGCTCCGCCCGCGCAGATGGTGGGCGAGCCGGCCGGTCGTCGTGCCCGCGTCGAGGATGACCGTATCGCCGTGCGCGATCCGCGCGGCGGCCCAGCGCGCGATCCGGTCCTTCTCCGCGACCGCGAGCCCCGAGCGCTGGTCGAGCGAGGCCTCCGGCGCATGACCGGGGGTGATGGCCCCGCCGTAGGTACGGGCCAGCTTGCCCTGTTCCGTGAGCTGGGCCAGGTCGCGGCGGATCGTGGACGGCGTGACCGCGAGCGTGCGGGCCAACTCCTCCACCGCCGCTGTGCCGTCGGCGGCGACCATCCGCAGGATCAGTTCGCGGCGGTCCGCCGCGCGCAGCCGGTCGGGGCCGGCGGCCGGGCCGGAAGGACCGAGGCCGGCGTCGCCGTGCGGGCTCTGCGGGGCGTTCTGCGGATCCATCGTCGTCATCCTCTGGTCACCCGGGTCACCGGACAGGTTATCCCCGCCGCACAGACGTCACCGTACAGACCGTCGCGCGTAACGCGCAGTCATGTCAGCGCCCTGCACGCAACACGCAGATCGAGTGGGTGCCGGGTCGCGCCCAAACGGCGGGCGCCGAGGCGGGCTTCGTCCTGCTGTGGCCGGCCGACCGGAACCGGGCCGACACGCGGCCGAGTTGACGACCGGCGGACGACCGGCAAAGGAACCATGGAAGCACTCCGCGGAACTCTTGCGACCAGGGGAATGAGTACGCGACGAGTACGGAAGAACCACACGCGGGCCGGCCCCGGAAGGCGCCTCAGGGCCTCTCATGTCTCCTGAGCCTCCCGGGTCCCTGAGGTCCCTCGGGCCCCTCGGCGACGCCCTCGTGACGACGCCCAGTTTCGGCCAGACTTCCCGCGCCCCCTGGGAGGCCTTCGAGTCCGATGGGCACCGCCGTCGCCGCCGATGTGGTCGGCGTGCCGCGCGACGGGCCCCCTGTGAACGCGGCGGTCCGCCGGCGGGCATATGGCGCCCTGAGAGCGCGTCCAAAATCGATGCGACGCTTCTGAGCTGGGAAAACAGACACTCTTTGGCCGGTCGGCTGTCGAACGCCCTGACAAGGTGTCATAATGGGTTGCGTAGCCCTTCGTGCATCCCCCGTCGCGAAGGGCTACACCTCTGCCCAAAGCTCTACGGCCCCGGAACGCCCCAGGCGACCGGGGCCGTCGCGCGCGGGGAACGCTTCACGGGCAAGAGACTCCCCTCGCGGCCCCCTGCCCGTGTTTTTTCGAGTTAACAGCGCCGTGGATTGATTGCGCAAGCCCGTACCTGACCGTGGATCAAGACGTTCCACTTCTCGCCGTCGTCGGTACGTCACCAGGTCAGGGTCGGTTACAGTACGGACCCGTTGACCCGAGCCGTAGGCGGGCGTGGACGTGGGGGAGGCTGGCTGAATGGACGGCGGCGAAGAGCAGGCCCCGGAACAGCACCCCGCCGACCCCGTGATCCCCGAGCAGCGCACGGCGGGGCGAGGCGTCCAACAGGCGCCTGAACTACGGACGTTGCAGCAGAAGGTCGCGTACATGGTGGAGAAGACCTTCCCGGGTCGCCGGATCTCCGGCCGGGTCTTCTCCGACCTGGTCAAGGAGCGCGGCGGCGCCCTCTCCCACAGCTACTTCTCCAACATCCTGGCCGGGAAGGTCACCCACCCGTCGGAGGACATCCTCCGGGCGCTCGGGCTCGGCTTCGGCGTCGACTGGCGCTTCTTCAAGGAGGAGTCCGAGGTCGTGGACGAGGTCGTCGCGGGCCTCCAGTTCCTGGTGAGGCGCCGTACGGGAGAGATCAGCGGGCTGTCCGCGCAGGACCTGGACGGCGGCGGACTCCCGCCCGAGTTGCTGCGGTTCGCGCTCTCGCTCCTGGAGGACACGGGGGCGGCGCCCCGGCGGCGGGACGGCCTGCCGGACGAGGCCGGCGGACAGCCGGAGCGGTAGCGGGCGCGGCCGAGGCCCGTACTCCGGAGCGGGCCGGGCCGCGGGCGACGCATACTGGATCGAGGCGGCCCCGGCCGCCGGTCCGGCCGCGGCGGTGGAGCCGCGGTACGCCGCCGACCGGAGCGACCAGGACGACGAGGTCGCGTGGCCGACGCGTACCGGACACCCTCACCGACGACCGGACCGCGGCGCGTGCCCGCGTCCATGGAGCAGCCGGCATGACCCCCGACACCACCCCTGACCCGTCGCACGCGACTCCCGCGGGCTCCGTAGGCTCCGCGGGCTCCGCCACGAGGTGGGCCCGCACGGTCACGAACGTACTTCAGCCCCGCAACCTCATCCTGGCCGCCGCGCCCGGCATCGGCCTGGCGACGGCGGGCGACTGGACCGGTGTCCCGTGGGGGCTGCTGGCGGCGCTGTGCGCTGGGCTCATACCCGCCGGCTACATCAAATGGCGCGTCAAGCGCGGCGCCTGGGGCGACCGCCACGTCGCCGACCGCACCCAGCGCGCGCCGATCTTCCTCGTCATCCTGGGCTCGATCGGCACCGGGGCGGCCGTGATGCTCCTGGGCGGCGCGCCGACGGGCATCCTGGCGACGATGCTCGCCCTCTGGGTCATGACGGTGGGGCTCCTGGCCGTCAACACCGTGTGGAAGATCTCGGTGGACGCGGCGGTGGCCTCCGGTGTCGTGGCGCTGCTCTCGGCGGCGCACTCCCCGTGGTGGCTGTCGGCGTACACGCTGGTGGCGGCGGTCTGCTGGTCCCGCGTGGTCCTCTCGTACCACACGGTCGCGCAGACGGTGGCGGGTACGGCGCTGGGCGCTTCGACGGCGGCGGCGTTCCTCTTCGTCTGAGGTCTGAGGGTGGAAAGTGGAGGTCTGAGGGTGGAGCGGACTCCACCCTCGTTGGGCAGTGAGCGGGAGTGACCCCAGGGGCCGCCCTTTGGTGTGCTGATCACACCGAAAGCCGGCCCTTTTCCCCGAGGAACACCGTGACCCTTCACGAGCGCCCATCCCTCACCGTCCACCCGACCGCCACCCCGGACACCGGGATCCGGGGCGCGGTCAGGCGCCGCCCCATGCTCTGGTTCTTCGCCGGGGCGATGCTGCTGAGCTGGGTCGCGTGGACGCCGTACATCCTCTCGGAGACGGGACTCGGCGTCCTGGACATCCGCTTCCCCGCACTCCTCGGCACCTCGCAGCTCCTGGGCGTCCTGCCCGGCGCCTACCTGGGCCCCATCACGGCGGCGCTCCTCGTCACCGCGGCCACGGGCGGCCGGGCCGGGCTGAGGGCGTGGGTGGCGCGGCTGACGAAGTGGCGGGTGAGCTGGCGCTGGTACGCGGGGATCCTGCTCGGCGTGCCCGCGGCCCTCGTCCTCGCCACGCTCCCCCTGTCCGGCGGCGACATCCGGTTCCCCTCGGCAACGGTGCTGGTGGCCTACCTGCCGGTGCTCGTCCTCCAGATCGTCACGACGGGCCTCGCGGAAGAGCCGGGCTGGCGCGACTTCGCCCTCCCCCGCCTCCAGGACCGGTACGGCCCGCTGGTGGGCACGCTGATCCTCGGCCCGTTGTGGGGCGTGTGGCACCTGCCGCTGTTCTTCAGCGAATGGGGCGGCTACCCGGAGATCAGCTGGCTCATGATGGCCGAATTCGTCGCCGGGGCCACGACCATCAGCCTGGTGATGACGTGGGTGTTCAACCGGACCGGCGAGAGCCTGCCCATGGCCCTGCTGCTGCACGTCGGCATCAACACCTTCGCCTCGGTGGCCGGGGCCGACATGTTCCCGACGGTCGACTTCCAGCACGAGGCCCACCGCATCCCGCTGATCGCCTCGGGCGTGGCGGCCGTCATCATCCTCATCGCCACCCGAGGCCGCCTGGGCCACCACCGCCCGGCCGCGCCCCCGGCCACGACCCCGACCCTGGACCCGGCCGTGGACCCGGCCGTGGACCCGGGGCAGCCGCTGCCGAAGATCCCCGCCTGAACGGCGACCACGCACGGGCCGAAGCCGCCGCCCGCGAACCCGAGCAGGGCCTCCCCAGGGGGCCCTGCTGCCTCGCCACCCCCGGGCGCCTGTACCGTACGGCCCGCCAGGCGCACGAACCCGTACACGGGCCCTGCCAACCCCGACAACCGGCAGCCGCCCAGCACCTCAAGAGCCTCAGACGTCGCCGAACCCGCCAGCCTGAACGGCAGCCATGAAGGAGGCGAAGACGCCGACCGGGAGAACGAGCGGATGCGCCTCGGGGGCCTTGCTGTCCCGTACGGGGACGATGCCGCCTGCCGGGTCGGGGGCGAAACTCCGGGAGAACTCGACGCGCTGTCCGCCGCTGCCGTCGCTGTAGGAGGACTTGATCCACTCGGCGGCCGAGAACTTCGAGCCGGCGCTCATGCGCGGTCCCCGAACTCGCCCCGCCGAACGGCCGACACGAACGACCCGAACGCGGTCAGCGGAAAGACGAGCGCCGGACCGTCGGGGGCCTTGGAGTCCCGTACGGGAACGACCCCCGACACACCGTCCGCCACCTCGACGCAGTTGCCTTCACCCTGGCTACGGCGAGGCTTGCGCCATCGCGCGTGAGCAAGATCCATGCGCTTGCCTCCTTCGTCGTTCACAACTCGTCCATCACGTTTCTGATCAACGACAGCGTCTGCTGAATGCTCAGGCAGTGGGCCCGTAGGTAGTCGAACGCCACCTCGTACTGCTGGATGTCGGCGGGGTACGGATCCCCAGGGCCCTCGGCATAGACCACGTCAGGGTCTTCCTGATGCTCGAACCGCAGGATAACGAACGGCCCCAGCCTCGTCCCAGGATGGGCGCCGGAGGTAAATGGAATCACTTGGAGAATGACGTTGGGCAGCTCAGCCACCTCCAACAGTCGCTCCAACTGCTCGCGCATCAGGTCTGCGCCTCCGACCACCCGTCGCAGTGCTGACTCGTCGAGCACCGCACGCACCTCAAGGGGGCTGGCGCCGGTCAACACCTGTTGACGCTGCATCCGTACGTCAGCGCGCTGCTCCTGCACCTCCTCCGACTCCGCCAGAGTCAGGGACGTACCCACGTTGATTTTCTCGGCGTACCGGCGAGTTTGGAACAGTCCGGGGATGACATTCTCGTAGGTCAGGATGGACCCGGCCTCTGCTTCCAACCCGACGTAGGTCGAGTGCGGAATGTCGCTGCGGCGACGTATGTCGCTGCTCATCGAGGCGTACGGGACGGACGGCGTCCTCGTCGTACAGAAGACCGCCCCCGGCGCTCCGCTCACGTGGCCGCCCTGCGAGTGCGGCAACGCGATCTGCCCCGGCTACCGGGCCGACGACGACGGCGAGCGGGACGCCGAGCCCGGCAGTGGGCCGGGTGCGCGGTGACAGACGTGCGGGTGTGGTCGCGGGCCGTGTGGGAGAGCGTCGCCCTGTGGCGGGGGCAGTTCAGTGGGCCCGTGCGGGTCTTCAGCCGACGGCGTAGGGGGCTGTGGCGTGAAGCGCGGGCGTTGTACGCGGATCCGGTGTACGGGGCCTCCGAGCGGGAACTCCTGCGGCGCCGTATCGCCCTGTGGCGCCACCGCGAGGCGATGCGTGCGGAACTCGACGCGGTGAGGGACGAGTTGGTCCGGGCCGAGCTGCGGGCACTGGACGAACCCGCGCTCTTCCGGCAGATCTTCAGCGCCCAGCCGCCACCCCGTTAGCGGGACGCCATCGGCGGAGCCCCAGGCGGTGAGGGCGCGGGGGCGGCGGGTGCAGTCGGTTCCGTCTCAGCCGCTGTGGACGATCTGGATGAGGTTGCCGCAGGTGTCGTCCAGGACCGCGACGGTCACCGGGCCCATGTCCAGGGGTTCCTGGGTGAAGCGCACGCCGAGTCCGCGCAGGCGGTCGAACTCGGCCCGTACGTCGTCCACGGCGAAGGACGCGGCCGGGATGCCGTCGTTGACCAGCGCCGTGCGGTACGGGGCCACCGCCGGGTGGCCGGAGGGCTCCAGCAGCAGTTCGGTGCCTTCGGGGTTCTCCGGTGAGACCACGGTCAGCCACCGGGCCTCGCCCAACGGGACGTCGTGCTTTTTCACGAAGCCCAGCACATCGGTGTAGAAGCGCAGGGCCTTGGCCTGGTCGTCGACGAAGACGCTGGTGAGGTGGATCTTCATGGGGTGCTCTCTCCGGTGGGGTCGGGCCGGGTCATCGGGGCGGTGCGGGGACATTGTCGCGGGCCCGGACCGGTGCGGGCGGCGGGTTCCCGCAGGACACGCGGGCCGGGAGGTGAGTACGGCTACTCACGCGCGTACGGGCTCTCCGGGAGACCATCGGCCTGGTGCCCGACCCCGCTGCCGATCCGGAGGACCCGTACGTGCTCAGCAGCATCGCCCACCGCCTCGTGCCCGCCTTCGGCCCCCTCACCGTCACCACCGACGCCGTGGACGGGCGTGGGCCGGGGCCCGGGAGCATCGTCGCGGCCAATCACACCAGCCTCTTCGACCCCGCCCTGGTGCTGGCGGCCCTGCGGCGGCTCGGGGTTGAGCCCGTGGTGCTGGCCGCCGCCGGGCTGTGGCGGATACCGGGGCTCGGGGCGGCGCTCGTGCGGGAGGGGTACGTGCCGGTGCACCGGGGCAGCTCGCGCGCCGGTGACGCGTTGGACGGGGCGCGGGAGGCGCTTCGGGACGGGCGGTGTGTGCTGATCTACGGGGAGGGCGGGCTGCCGAAGCGGGCCGATTCCGGAGAGGCGGCGCCCGAGCGGTTCCGGCTCGGGATCGCCCGGCTCGCGCGCGAGAGCGGGGCGGCGGTCGTGCCGCTCGGGCAGGCCGGGGCGCGGCGGGTCAGTTCCGGGGGTACGGGGAAGCAGCTCGCCGGGCTGCTGACCGCGCCGGTACGGCGGCCCGCGCTCCATGTGCACGTCGGGGCGCCGGTGGCGCTGACCGGCGACCCGATCGCCGCCGCCGAGCAGGCCCGCCGGGCGGTGACCGACGCGTGGCGCACGGCGGTGGAGGGGGTACGCGGGTGAGCGGGTGAGCGGGAACGTACGTCGTTCTGTGGACCGGTGTGATCGGCCCGGCCGTCCTCCTGCGGAAGGTCCCGTCCGGCGGGCCCGCCCGGCCTCACAGCGGACAGGCCCCCCGTACCGGGATTCCGGTACGGGGGGCCTGTCCGCCGACTGCGGTCGGCTCAGACGTCGTTCGACGTCGAGCGGCGGAAGAACTCGATCTCCGCGATCGAGACCTGCTTCTTGTCGCCGGCTCCGTACGCCGAGCGGATGATGAAGCGGACGTTGGACACCTCGCCCACCCGGAACTTGCGGCGCTGGGCGCCGCTCATCTGGTCCAGGACGATCTGGCGGGTGAACTTCTTGCCGTCGGCACCCGTGATCACCGCGTCGATCCGGTGCGGCAGCGCGGCCTCCGTCAGGTCGGTCGACCGCGAGGAGATGCCCGAGGTGATCATCAGGTCCAGCAGACGGGTGGGCTCCGAGAAGCGGGCCTCGATCCACTCGCCCTCGGCGTCCCCCGAGATGCCGGGGCCCCACCACGAGTTGCTGATCTTGTCGAACGCCTTCTGCGGGTCGTGGTCCTTGAAGGACCGGGACGCCGCCATGGAGTCCGGGCTGACCTGGGCGCGCTTGGCGAAGTGGTCGCGGGCCGCGTTCCATGCCGTATCGACGTTGAACAGGGCGAAGACCACGAGCCCCAGCGCGAGCGCCCAGGCGATCCAGCGGAAGATCTGGCCGATACCGCGCCGCAGCCCCGGGCGGTCGCCGGCCCACGGGGCCGGGCGCTCGCCGGCGCCCCACCACATGCGGCGCCACCAGGGGCGGGGCGCGTCCGGGACGTTGGTGCGGTCCGTGAGGGACATGGCGCAGCGGCGGCAGAAGTGGCGGTCGGGCCGGTTGCCGGTGGAGCACCAGGGGCACGGCGGGCCGGTCTCGTCGGCCGGTTCCGCGTTGGGCCCGTTGACGCGGGGGCGGGCGGCGGAGGGGCGGCCCGGCAGGACCGGCGCCACGTCCGGCGTCGCGGCGGGCGCGCTCGGGTCGGCCACGGGTATGAGCAGGGCCCTCGCCCGCGCCGCGTCCTCGGAGGAGGAAGAAGGAGAGGAGGCCGGCATCGCGGCCGGCGGCTGCTGGGAGCGGGTCGGGATCGTGGGCGTCGTGTCCGTCTCCTCGACGTCCTGATCCGTCATGTCCGGTATCCGCGCGCGCGGTTCACGGACGGCCGGCGCCGGGCCCTCAGGCGTCCGGTCCTCCGGCGTCCGGCCCTCAGGAGTACGGCCCTCCGGAGTCCGGTCACGCGGCTCCTCGGGCTCCGCGCGGGCCGGTTCCGGTGTCGCGCCCGCCGAGCCGGACACCCCCGCCCCCGCATCCGGCGCACCCGTCGACCGCCCGGTCGCCGGCTCCGGCGTCCAGTTCAGGACCGCCCCGCAGCCGTCGCAGAACGACTCGCCCGGGTCCGGACGCGTACCGCACTCCGCGCAGTTGCCCGCCCTCTGCCCAGGGTTCTTGGGCTCCTCCGAGCCCCGCGATGGCGAGGGTGAGGGCGAGGAAGAAGTCTGGCTGGTCACCTGTCGGACGTCCTTTCGGCGACGGTCACCTGGACCGTGTAAGGCATATGGGCGGGACGGGCCCCCGCGACCAGGCGTTCCAGCCGGTGCGCGTCGGCCGGGCCCGGGTTGGGCAGCCGTACGGTGACGTTCAGTGCGGGTCTGTGCTCGCCCGGGACCGTTCCCAGCGGGCGCGCTTCCCAGGTGGCCGCGCCGCTCTCGGTGATCTCCGGCTCCACGCCGAAGACCAGTCGGATCGCCTCCGCCAGCCCGCGCCGCGTGCCGCGGATACGGTGCAAGCGTACGGCCGCTGCGACGGCGGCGCGCAATGCCGCCGTCGTCTCAGGATCGGGGAGGTCGCCCGAAGCGAGGGCGGCATCATAGCTCTCGGTCTCGGCCCCCACCCAACTGCCCAGCCAGCGGGTGAAGTCCGCCGGGGCGAGCGATGGGCTGAAGTAGGTGTCCAGGCAGTCCAGGACGTTGTGGAACGGCGCCCACACCTCGTCCAGACCCGCCACGAAACGCTGCGCCAGGTCGTCGTCGGCGAAGACCGCGGGGAGCATCATCCCCAGCGGGGACGACGAGGCCAGACCGTCCACCGAGCCGCGGGTGCTCGTCCCCGTGACCCCGTCGCCGGTCACGACGCGTCGCCGATCACCCGGACGCGGTGGTCGAACGAGAAGACCAGCGCCGGCGCCTGGAGGTCGATCCGCTCCGTCGGGTCGCCGCGCTTGCCGCTGAGCGGGTCCGCCGGGTGCAGCAGCACCTCGTCCACCAGCTCGACGCCCGGCACCCGTTGCAGCACCGCGAAGATCTCGCCCGCCTGCACCGGACGCCCGAACGGCCAGCCCGTGCCGTGCGCGCCGCCGGTCAGCGGGTCGAGATGGCGGTAGAGCGCGTCGTGCGCCTGACGGCGCACCCGGTCGGTGTCGGCGCCCCGGAAGGCGTGCACCGTGGCGACGACGGTCACACCCTGGTAGTACGGCGGGCCGACCGCCAGCCGGGTCCCGATCAGGCGCCGCTCGTCCAGATAGCGGGTGATCCGCGCCAGCAGGGCGTCGCTCGGCACGAGTTGCTCGAAACGCAGCCGCCCGCCCAGGTCCGAGACGGCCTGCGGCACCACCAGGACCCGTACGGCGTGCGCCCCGTGCTCGTCCGGCTCCGCCTCCAGACAGGTGATACGGGCCGTCTCGGGCGCGGCGCGCCGGGCCAGTTCCTCGTAGTCCCGCAGCGTGACGGCCCGGTCCTGGGCGCTGAGCGCGATCGGTGCCCGGAGCTTCGCCTCCTCGACGCTCTCGCCGTCGACACCGCCCCGTGCGGCCTCCCGGTTGTTCACCTCGGAGACGTACGGGACGGAGTCGCGCAGCAGCCGGATCGCGCCACGCGCCACATTGCCCGCCTTGCCGCCGCCCGTACGGTAGCGGGTCGCCCGGATCGGGGCGCCCTTGGGCGGGACCGCCCCGTACTGGCGCATGGTGCCGTCCGCCTCGCGTACGGCCGGGCCGAAGGCGATCTCGCCGGTCGTCGCGTCGAGCGTGATGTGCCGGTCGTCGGGGCCGGAGGCGGCGAAGTGGCCGACGGTCTCCCAGTCGGTCCAGCCGTCGCGCTCGGCGACCTGGAGCAGCAGCGGGGGCACATCGCCGACGACGGGCGTACGGGCCAGCCGCAGCCGCAGCCCCGGCAGCCCGGTGGCCTCGCCCAGCGCCTCGTCGCGCACCGTCTCGGCGTGCACGACGCCGGTGGTGCCGCCGATGGTGAACGCCTCGGAGGAGCGGATGGTGGGCGAGTTGGTGTAGAACGGCTGGTCCTGGAGCGGCTCCGTGACCCGGCAGCGCAGCCACCCCGCCTCGCGCCGTGCCGTACGCGAGAGCGCGTGGCCGCCGGGGACGTGCAGTACGACCTCGCCGGGGCGGTTGAGGCCACCGGTGGTGTCCCGTTCGACCTCGCAGGCGACCCAGCCGTCCGGCGTCCACGCCTCCCAGACCAGCGGGGGCTGCCGGGGGTCCACACCGACACCGTCCACCTGGCTGTCGAGCTCGATGACGACGGCGCACTCCGGTACGGCGGCGCTGAGCCCGAACAGCACGCGGTCGCCGGGGCGCGGGGACTCCCCGAAGCAGTGCACGTCGTTGGCCTCGGCGAGGTCGGAGGTGTGCTCGACCGGCTGGTCGCCCTCCCGCTGCGTGACGAGGTACGACAACTCACAGGGGACCACCGTGAGTTCGCGTTCGGTGGCGAAGACGACCGAATCGTCGTCGTGGGCGCGGGACGAGGCGACCTCGGTGCCCGTCCCCACGATCAGCGGCTGCGGCTGCGGCGCCGACAGCCAGAACGTGACGTCGGCGCGCGCCGCGGACGGCGGGAAGAGGGTGATCCCGATGAGGTCGAGGAACGCCAGGTGGTTCTTCTCGGGCACCCGGTTGAGCCGGTACACGATCTGGTCGGCCATGTGCGCGACCGTCTCGACGAGGGTCACGCCCGGGTCCGAGACGTTGTGGTCGGTCCACTCGGGGGCGCGCTGCTGGATGTACCGCTTGGCGTCGTCCACGAACTGCTGGAAGCGGCGGTCGTCGAGGTTCGGGGAGGGGAGGGCCATCAGCGGTCGTTTCCAATGTGTGCGTCGGACGGGCCGGACCCCTCGGGTCCGTCGTGGGAGGGGATGACGTAGAACGGGAAGACGAGGCTGCGCGGGTTGTTGGTGCCGCGGATCCCGTAGCGCACGTCGATGAAGAGCACGCCCTCGTCCTCCCCCGCGGACACCGTGACGTCCTCCACCTCGATGCGCGGTTCCCAGCGGTCGAGGCTGGAGTACACCTCGTGCTGGATCCGGCCGGCGGTGGCCTCGTTGACCGGGGCGAAGACCATGTCGTGGATGGCGCAGCCGAATTCGGGCCGCATCGGGCGCTCGCCCGGCGCGGTGGCGAGGACGAGCCGGATGGCTTCCTCGACCTCACGCTCCCCGCTGACCATGGCGATGCCACCGGTGGGGCTGATGCGCATCGGGAAGGACCAGCCGGAGCCGACGAACTGTTCGGCCATCAGACACCTCCTACGGTCAGGATCGGCTTCATCTTGGAGGTGACCAGGGGCGCGTTCAGACCGACGCTGATGGCGGAGCCGATCGTGACGGCTGCCGGGGAATTCACGGTCACCGCGGCCGTGCCGAGGAGGGACAGCGCGGTGCCCCTGATGTTGAGCGGACCGCCGGAGGTGATGCTCAGCAGCCCGCCGCTCTTGATCGACAGCCGCCCGCCCGCCGTCAGGTCCAGATTGGTGCCCGCCTTGACGGACACCGACGTGGAGCCCTTGATGGTCACCTTTCCCGAGCTGTCCACGACGATCTCGGTCTTCGTCCGGTCCAGGTTGATGGTGAGCCTGTCGTTGCCGGTGGCGAGCCGCACCCCGCGCTTCTTGCCCACGCTCTGGTCGAGCAGGTCGAGACGGTTGTTGCTGCGGTCGGCCAGGGTGCGCCGGGTGACCTTGCCGCGGGTCGCGTCGTACGCCGGCACGTCGACGGGGTCGGGGCTGTCCTTGCCGTTGTAGAGGCCGCCGATCACGAACGGGTGGTCGAGGGCGCCGCGGTCGAACGCGACCAGCACCTCGTCGTTCACGTCCGGGCCGATGAGGCCGCCGCCCTTCACGCCGCCGAACTGGACCGTACGGACCCAGTCGCTGGTGTACGTGTCGTCCAGCCACGGGAACTTCAGCTTGACCCGCCCCTGCTTGAGCGGGTCCTTGATGTTGGTGACCAGGGCGTTGGCGACGCTCGGTATCAGGGACGAGTTCCCCCCGCTCCCGCCGGAGGTGAGCCCGTACAGCGAGCGCCACTGGCGCCCGGTGACGGTCAGGTGCGTCAGGTAGTGCTCCTGGTCACCGAAGGTGTGGCGGGCTCCGGTGACCGTGTACTTGCCCTCGAAGGGCTCGCCCACGTCCGCGAGGGTGACCGGGATTCCGGGACGCAGCTCGGGGTTGCCGCGCGCCATGACGTCCACCTCGGCGAAGGAGGAGGTGACGTCGTCGGAGAGCGCCTTGGCCGCCTTGTCGGTCTCGCCCCTGCCGTCGTAGGGCTGGTCGGTCGCGACGAGCCGGGCCTTGCCGAATCGCGCCGTCACCTCGGCCGGGGTGGTACCGATCTTGAAGCCGTCGTTCTTCAGGGCGGGATCCGTGCTCACGGTCTCCTGCTTGTCCTTGACGCTCCAGCCGCGGACCTCGACCTCGGCGACCTGGTCGGCCGAGGTGACCGCCGACCGGCAGCGCAGGATCTCCACCCCGCCCGCCAGGACGAACGGGCTCTTGTCGCTGGGAGTGCTCACCGCGGGGGCCGAGGCCGCCGGTTTCCGCTTGACGAACTGGAACTTGCCGTCCGAGCTGATGTACATCACCATCTCGGCCTCGTCGGCGAGGCGCTGGACGAAGTCCCAGTCCGTGACATTGGGCTGGCTGATGAACTCGTACTTGGCGCCGGAGGACTCGACCTTGCCCAGCGCGATCTTGCTCTTGCGGGCCAGTTCCTTCGCGATGTCGCTGGCGGACTTGTTGAAGTACGCCTTCACCCGCCGCTGCCGGAACATGCGGTGGCCCTTGTCGTAGCCACGGATGACCGTGAAGGTACCGGAGGCGTCGTAGTCCGTCTCCAGGGCGGTGATCTCACCGGTGATCAGCGGGTTCTGCGCGCCGTCGCCGTCCGTGACGGGCGCGATGACCACCTGCTCCCCGATCTTGGCGTTCAGATCGCCGAGAAGCTTCCTCTTCTGGTCACGGAAGGTGAGCTGGAACGCGCCCGGCACGCCCGCGCCGAAGTCGACCCAGCCGCCCACCAGTTGCTTGTCCTCGGGAGACTTGAGCTTCTTGCCCGCGACCTTCACGTAGAGGATCGAGGAGAAACCGATCTCGGGCATCAGGCTTCCTCCTCCTCGCCCGCGGGAAGCATCAGTTCGGTGCCGGGGGTCAGCACCGACGGATTGTCGATGCCGTTGGCCTCGGCGATCGTGCGCCACGCGTTGGCGTCCCCGTACTCCCGCCAGGCGAGGGACTGGAGCGAGTCGCCCGCCACCGCCCGGTGCACCCGCCGTGAGGTGAGCGCGCCCGAGGTCGGGTTCTGGCCGAGGGTGTCGGTCGGGATCTCGTGCAGGCTCACCTGACAGGTGGCGCGGATCGGCATCCCCGTGGTGTTGAAGAGAGTGTACGAGGCCTCCACCGAACTGACGTACGCGTTGAAGCGAGCCGTGGAGAAGGCGCCCCACTCGAAGATCACCCACGGGGTGGAGGGCTGCTTCGCCGCGATACTGGCGGTGGTCGTCTCGCAGCAGGAGAAGAGCGACTCGACCTTCTTGCGCACGTCGTTGCTGTCCGGGTCGTCGGAGCGGTCGAGGAAGATCTCCACCGTCATCTCCCGGGGCTCGGGCCCCATGAACTCCGGGACCGCGCCGTCGCGCACGGCGGCCGTGGGCGTGGTCTTCCAGTTCGCCCGCCGGGTCAGCGACAGCTGGGACGGGTTGAAGTCGAAGTCGAACGTCTTCATCAGCGCACCGGGCTTGGTGCTGCTGCCGATCGGCGGCTGATGGATGGCGAGCGAGGCCCGTACCAGGCTGTCACCGATACCGAAGCTGCTGAGGTCCATCGGTTAACCCTCTCCCCCGGCTTCCGTGAAGCCGTGATGCGCGATCTCCAGGACCTCCGTCGCCACGGCGGGACTGTTCGGGTCGAAGGACGGCCCGCGCCAGCTCACCGGAAGGACGTCGAGCAGCCCCCACTGGGCGACGATCGACCCGTTGGCGCGCAGCGCGACGATCTGCGCGGTGGGCCGGGTCACCCCGGTGGTGACGGAGGAGATCCAGGCCGCGACCTTCGACGTCTCCGGGCGGAGCGGGCGGGTCAGCGTGATGTTGGAGTAGCTGATGCGGGTCGGCAGCTGCCAGACGAAGCTGTTGTTGCCGCCCTCCTGCCGCTGCTCGATCTCGACCTGGGAGGAGAGACCTTCACAGCCGTTGAACGTGCCCAGGCTCTCACCGTCGATCGAGAGGTGGAAGAAGATGGTGGTGCCGGGATCGAGCTCCTGGGACATCCAGTGGGCCTTCCTGCGGTACGCGTGCGGGAGCGGGTCGGTGGGGGCGGGTCAGGACGTCAGTGGCGGTCGCGCAGCTTCCCGATCCGCTCACGGTCCTGCCGCAGTTCGGTACGGAGCAGCCGGGTCAGCGGCCCGATCAGCCGGTGGACCAGCTCCGCCATCTGATCTTCCTTCAGCTCACGGGGCTTGAACTGGCTGGTCACGGACGGCGACCTCTTCGAGGAGTCCTGGCCCGAGGCGTTCTGGTCCGAGGAGCTGTCGCCCGAGGACTGGGTGTGCCTCGTCGATCCCCGCCCGGCGAACCCGCCGCCCTTCCCCCGGGACCCGGAGTGCCCCCCGCGGTCCCGCTGTACCGCGACGGACGTGGCGCGACGCGGCGCGGACGCCGTGACGGGCGAGGGCGCGGCGGCGGACCGGAGGGCCCGCGGGACGGCCTGGGGCGCCACGGACGGGGTCGCGGGCGCCCGCTGCACGGGGAGGTCCACGGGCGGCCGGGGCGCCGCGGGGGCGAGGGACACGACCCGGTTCGGCGCGGACGGGGGCCCCGTGGGGGGTGCGGCGGGGGCGCCGGCGGCCGTGGGGACTCCGGGGGCCGTGGGGACTCCGGGGGCCGCGCCGGGAGCGCTCATCACCGGCGTACGGACGAACCCGCCCGGGGCCGGCGGCATCGGTGCGGATGCCGAAGCCGGTGCCGAGGCCGCGCGCTGCACGACGGGGTAGGACGGGGCCACCCCGGTGAACTTCAGTCCGTCCGTGCTGAGTTGCACGGGCGGCCCGTCCTGCGCGGCGGCACGCCCCTGGGGCGCCCGGGGGGCAGGAGACACCGGGGGTGCCTGGAGCCCCTGGGGCGCCGGTACGGAGGGCCGTACGGGAGCCGGGGCGGGCAGGCCGCCGCCGGTTCCGGTTCCCGGGTGGTGCGGGGAGCGCTGGACGGGGGTGTGCCGACCGGGCTGCGCGGGGCGCGGCGCGGCGGCGGGCTGCACGGCGGGCTGCACGGTGGCGGACTTCGCGGTGGCGCGCTGGACGGCGCCACCGGACGCCGGACCGGACGGACCGGCCGGTCCGGACGGGTCGCCCGCACCGGTCGGTGCGGTACGGCGCAGCGGGACGGCGGCCGGGACGACGGGCGCCGGGGACACCGGAGAGGCGGGAGACGCGGGGGCCACGGCGGCCGTGGAGGTCAGCGGACCTGAACGGGACTGCGCGGCCAGCAGCGGCCGTACGGCGGCGTCCGGACCGGCGGCCGGGCCCGCGACGGGCGCGGCGCCGATGCCGGGTGCCGTCGGCCCTGGCCCAGGTCCGGCGGACGGGCGTGGGCCCGGCGCCGTGGACGCGCCGCCGGGCGCGGCGGCCCGCTGCACGGGAGCCCCGAGGCTCCTGGCACCGGGCACGGGGGCCACGGCCCGCTGTACGGAGGGGCCGGAACCGGAACCGGAACCAGAACCGGAGCCGGTGGCAGCGGGCGCGGCGGGCAGCCGCCGCAACGGCGTCCCTGCCGGACGAGGAGCGGCGGGCGCGGTACGGGACACGGGAGCCGCCGCGGAGGAACGTGCCGTCATCACCGGCCGGTTGGAACCCACCAGCGGAGCGGCGGGCACGGGCCCCGGCCGGAGCACCGACGGCGTCTCGGCCGACACGCTGGTGACGGGCGGCGCCCCCTGCGCCGGTGCCCGCTGAACGGACGGCGCGGACGGTACGGACGGAGCAGACGGTACGGACGGCGCGGACGGTACGGACGGAGCAGGCGCCACGGGCAGCGCGGACGTCGAGGGCGCACCACTCGCGGGCGCGGGAGCCGAAGGAGGAACGGGAGCCGCCGCGTGCCGCGCCGGACTCCCCGCGCCTGCCGCACTCGCGGACGGACCGGAAGCGCCCGTCACCGATCCGGAACGGGAAGCGGAAGGCGAACCCGGGCCGGAAGCGGAAGGTGACGGAGAAGACGAGGGCGAGGGCGAGGACGAAGCTGAGGGCGAAGGCGCGTTGACGGAACGCCGCTGTACCGGCGGAGCGCTCACCGGCCCGCCGGACGGGCCGGCCGAACCGGGAACGCGCGCACCGGAACCCGCCGGAGCGGAAGAGCTGATGGGCGCGGCCAGGCCGGGGCGGACCACCGGCGCCGGTCCGGCCGGCGCCGGGCTCGTGCGCGGGGCGCCTCCGTCGGGGGCGGGCGGGGCGGCGGGCCGCCGTACGGGCGGCTCCCCCGTGCCCTGTCCCCCTGCCGGGGCGCGGCCAGGTGCGGCGGACCGCTGCACCGGAGCGGCGCCACCGGCGGAACCGGCGGCCGGCGGCACGGGGCCCGGCCCGCCGGTGGACGCGTCAGGCGCGACGAGCCGCTGTACCGGAGCGGCTCCACCGGCCGCGCCGCCCGTCGCCGCACCGGAGTTACGCGGCCCCGGCGCGGCGGGAGAAGGCCCGCTCGTACCAGGACGGACCACCGGCGCAGGACCCGTACCGGTACCGGTACCAGCGTCCGAGGCCGATCCGGCGCCGGAGGAACCGGAGGGGGCGGATGCGTCAGGAGCGGTGAGCCGCTGAGCGGACGGCCGGGCGGGCGGCGGCGGTGTCGCCGAGCCACCGGAAGGCCGCCGCGTAGCGCGCTGGACCATCGGCGGTCGCCCCGCGTCGGGTGCGCCGGACACCGGGGCGCCCAGCAGCGAACGGCGGGGCGGCGGCGTCGGGGCCGAAGAGGAGGGCGAGGAAGAAGACGAAGAGGAAGCCGGGGAGGAGGCCGGCGGTACGGCAGGGCCTCCGCTGGGCGCGCCCAGCGGGGTCGTACGGCCGCCGGTGCCACGGGGCGCGGCGCTGCGCTGAACAGGCGCCGGGGCCACCGGAAGAGCGGGCTCCGCCGACGGGGTGGACCGGCCGGGGCCGCCACGGGCGGGGGCCTGCGCCGGGGGCGTCGGGGCGGCCGGAGGTGTGGCCGGGCCCGTCGCGCCCTGCGGCCCCGCGGGCCGGGGACCAGGGCCCGACGGTACGACCGGGGCCGATCCACCGCCCGAACCGCTGCCCGAGTCGCCCTCGGGCTCGCCGCCTGACCGCTTCGTACCGGGCGTGACGGCGCGCTGCACCGCAGCGACCGGAGCGACCGGAGCGACCGGGCCAACCGGAGAGGAAGGAGCGGACGCGGTCGGCGGGCCGGCCACGGGGAGCGCCGGGGAAGCAGGCACGGCCGGCGGAGCCGTCACGGGCACGGGAGCCGGGCTCGTACGAGAAGCGGGCGAAGACGACGAAGGCCCGGACGCGGAAGGCCCGGAGGAAGCAGGCCCGGACGCGGAAGGTCCAGGCACGGCCGCGGACCGAGCGGGCGCGGGCGGAACAGGAGCGGCTGCGGGAGCAGGCGCGGCCACCGACGGCGCGGAGGCTGCCGCAGGAGGCGTCGCCGCAGGAGGTGTCGCCGTGCGCTGAACCGCCGTGCGAGGAGCGGCCGAACGCGGCGCTTCCGTACCCGCCCCGGCCGCACGCGAGGAATCCGTACGCGGGGCGGCCGTACGCGGAGGCGTCGCACGAGGCGTGTCCGTACGAGCCGCAGCCGTACGCGGAGCAGCCGCGGGGAGTACCCGGCGCTGCACCGTGCGCGGCGCGGGAGCCCGGGTCAGCGCACGCGGCGCGGGCTGGCGGGTGGGCGCGGAGCCCGAGGTGGAAGTGGCGGCGGGACGCGGCCGTACCGGCGCGACCCTGGGGCCCGTCGCGCGCTGGACCGCCGGGGCCGTACGGAAAGCTCCCGCACCGCCCGCACCACTCGCGTCCGGGCCGCCGGCATCCGCGACCGTGTCGTCGACCACGGCGACCGGCAGCGACAGCGAGGGCTCGCCGAGCCCGCCGGACCTGGACGTCGACGCGGGGGTCAGGGCGTCCCGGATCAGACCGGTCGGCGCGCTGTCGAGGACGGCGTGCGAGAGCGTCCCCATGAAGGAGGGGTTCTGCCAGGTGGACAGCGTCCCCGCGAAGTTGGCGGTCGCGACCGCGTGCGAGGCCGGGGCGCGCTGAATCGGCGGCAGCGCGGCCCAGCCCCGCCCCCCGGCGGACGCCACAGGGGCGGCACCGGAGCCGGTCCCCGGACCGGAACCAACCCCGGGCCCGGAACCGGAATCCGTGACGGACCCGGCCCCGGAGCCCGAGGCGTCCGGAGCTGGAACAGAGACGGGGACGGAGGTGGGGGACGGCTGTACGCCGTCCCCGTTCCCGCCCACAGCACTGGCACCGGAGCCGCCGCGGCCCCGGCCCCTGAACCGGTCGAACATTCCCATTACCGCTCCCCCGTCGCGCGCGTCACCAGCGTGGCGATCTGCTCGGCGTACCGCCGACGCTCGCGGTGTTCGAGGTCCAGGATGTCCTCCAGGCTCCAGTGGAAGTGGTAAGCGATGTACGCGACCTCCTCATGGATGCGGTCGGTCGCGTACGTCACGATTCCCCCAGGCGGCTCCCGCCGAGTTCGACCTCGAACGGCTGCTCGCAGTGGGGGCAGTTGACCCCGGCCCTCGTGTGGCCCTCGGCATTGATCTGACGGTAGAAGTCCTGGAGGAAGGCGAGGTCGGAGGCGAACATGTTCTCCACCACCCCGTCGTGCACCATCGGCACCCCGCCCAGCCGGGTGATGACCCGGCCGAGCAGGACCACCGACAGGTACGCGGGGTTCTGCTGAACCCGCAGATCCTGCAACGGGATCAGTTCGTCCCGTGCCGTGGCCAGGCGCATCGTCCCGTCACGGTGCACGACGCCTTCGCTGTCCACGTATCCACGCGGCAGCTCGAACGCGAACTCCGTGCGCATCCGCTCCCTTTCAGGCTCCCGCCGAACGGCGGGTTCCGGTGCCGGTGCCGGGGTGGGCACCGGGGCCGGCACCGGCGCGGGCGTCTCCGCCGCCTCCGGTGCCGTAACCGCGTCCCCAGGAGCGGACTTGGTCGGTACCCCTCGGCGCATTACTCGATTGTCATTTCTTCGTAGGTGATCGTGACGGTCTCGGTGAGCGTGCCCGCCTCACCGGCCTTCAGCGCGCTGCCCTCGACGGCGCAGCACCAGGCGTTACGCATGTTGTAGCGCCGTACCGGGTTGTTCTGGTAGTCCATCACCACGATGGTGGCGTTCTTGCGCGCCGACCCCATGTCACCGCGGATCGAGTCCTTGATCCAGGTGTCGAAGGCGTCGGACATCGTCATACCGCGGACGACCGTCGCCTCGCCCGCGACCTGGACACCGGGCGCCTTCGAGGTGGTCGCCTGGCCCTGGGCCGTGTTCGACTTGCTCTCGATGACGTCCTGCTTCATCGTCAGGCCGGTCGCCTCCTGGAGGTACTCGACCAGGACGCCGTCGATCTGAAGACCGAAGTTGTGTGAAGTAAAAGAGTCATGAGGCTGAAGACTCATGGAGCGTGCTCCTTCTGCTACCGCTACCGCTACTAGCTGCCGCCACCGCTTACGCCGTCGCGCTTCCTGTTACCGCGGGCACCGCCGGAGCGCCAGAACCTGCTGGCGCCGTGGGCGGTGCTACCGCTCGTGCTCGTCAGGCGAGCCGGCCGGCGGAGGACCGCCGGCCGGCGAAGGAGCCGCCTGTCACTCCTCCAGCTCACTCCCGGCACCGGAGATCTGCGCCAGCCGGAAGATCACGAACTCGGCCGGCTTGACCGGCGAGACGCCGATCTCGCACAGCACGCGTCCGAGGTCCACCGACTCCGGCGGGTTGGTCTCCTCGTCGCACTTCACGTAGTACGCCGCTTCCGACGTGGCGCCGAAGAGCGCGCCGCTGCGCCACTCGGTGATCAGGAACGCCGAGATGTTGCGGCGGATACGGGCCCACAGCGCGTGGTCGTTCGGCTCGAACACCACCCACTGGGTTCCGATGAGGATGGACTCCTCCAGGTAGTTGAAGTACCTGCGGACGTTCAGGTAGCGCCAGGCCGGGTCGGAGGACAGGGTACGCGCACCCCAGACGCGGATACCGCGGCCGGGGAAGGAGCGGATGCAGTTGATGCCGAGCGGGTTGAGCAGATCCTGCTCGCCCCGGGTGACCTGCATCTCCAGGTCGACCGCGCCGCGTACGACCTCGTTGGCGGGGGCCTTGTGCACACCGCGCTCGAAGTCGTTACGGGCCCAGATGCCCGCCACGTGACCGCTCGGCGGGATGAGCCGCGTCTTGCCGCTGGCCGGGTCGAAGGCCTTGATCCACGGGTAGTACAGCGCCGCGTACTTGGAGTCGTAGTTGGACGTCTCCTGGCGCCAGACCCGGATCTGACGGGCGTTGAGGCCCGGCGGCGGGTCGATGATGGCGAGCCGGTCGCCCATCAGCTCGCAGTGCGCGATCAGACCGAGCTGG
Source organism: Streptomyces sp. NPDC059092 (assembly GCF_042756365.1). Classification (NCBI taxonomy): domain Bacteria; kingdom Bacillati; phylum Actinomycetota; class Actinomycetes; order Kitasatosporales; family Streptomycetaceae; genus Streptomyces; species Streptomyces sp. NPDC059092. The sequence continues at coordinate 2,885 of NZ_JBHZEJ010000068.1, read as the reverse complement.
ACGGCCTTGACCGACTCCAGGTCGATGTCACCGCGCTGGTAGGCGGACATCAGGTCGGGGACGGCGACCATCGAGACCTCGTCCACCGCCTCAAGACCGCCGAAGCCGGTACGGTCCGCGGAGTCGCCCAGGTAGTGGGCGACGCCGACCTCTTCGGCCTCCAGGGCCTCGGGCGCCGCCGGGGCGGCGGCGGGGGCGGCCTGGACCGGGAGGGCGACCGTCTGGTTCTCCGGACGGGCGAGCTGCGAAGCCGCGGCCCCCTCCACCACGGAGATCAGCTTGGAGCGCTCCTTGACCTGCGTGACCACATAGTTGCGGGCGCTCTTCTTGGCGGAGACGTCGAAGGTCTCGACGGCCTTCGGGCCGTCCTTGACGATCAGCCGGAAACGCTCGGCCGGACCCTCGCCCTCGGCATCGGCGACCTCGACGCTGAGCGGGCCGCCCTCGCCGGGAGCGAGGGCCGACACCTTGAACGTGCCGAGCGCCGTGGGCTCCGCGGCCGTCAGGGCGGCGGGCGCCGAACCGGCGGCACCGATGGCCGACCGGCCACGCTGCCCGCCCAGCGAGTCGGTGCCCTCGGCCGGCGCGCCGGACACTCCGCCCCGCGCACCGCCCACTCGGACGACGTAGGCGGCGGCTCCACCGTTGTTGAAGAAGCCGTACACCGAGTGCGCGAGGTAGTAGCCGTCGGTGAACTCACCGAAGGACGCGACGTACTGCGTCCAGTTGGTCACCAGCGTCGGCTCGTTGAGCGGTCCATCCGGCGCCAGCCCGACAAAGGCCGCCACGGAGGTGCCCACACCCTCGATCGGACGCGAGCCGCTGGCCACCTCTTCCACGTACACGCCTGGCGACAGGTAAGACGGCATGCTCTGCTCTCCTCGGGGTACAAGACAAGTCGTCATCTCACTCTCACGCCGGTGGTCGCTGGTTGAAACGTCCTGCCGTACCTGAGCGAGGGCATGCTTTCTGCCCTCGGCGGCGTGAACCACCCGCGCAGGGTGTGAACACGAGGAGACCGAGGCCCGGCGCGCAAGGGATACGGGCCGGTGGGCGTGCCTCTTCGGGCAGCCGGGCGGACCCTTCGGACAGCCGCCGCTGCCTGCCCCGGTGCCCTTGGGCGGTGCGCGGTGGGCACGTTCCCCGGCCTCTTCCGGACGGAAGGCCCCGGGGGCAGCCGCGGAAGCCTGTTCGGGCAGCGGTGGTACCCGGTGGCCTCTGACCGCGTCCGCGCCGGGACCACTACCGTCCACAGGGTGACCATCTGGACAGCTCTGGAGCCCGCCTCGACCACCGTCGACCCGGGCAGCAGCACGACCGTACGACTGCGTCTGCGCAACACCGGGGACGTGGTCGACGAGTACCGCTTCGAGACGGTCGGGGAGGTCGCCCCGTACGTGACGGTGGAGCCCTCGTCGATCCGGCTCTTCCCGGGCACCACCGGGGTCGTGGAGCTGACGTTCGCGCCGCCCCGTACCCCGGACTCGGCGGCGGGGCCGCATCCGTTCGGTGTACGGGTCATGCCCACCGAGCATCCGGACGCCACCACGGTCGCCGAGGGCAACATCACCTTCACCCCGTTCATGGAGGTGCGGGCCGAGCTGGTGCCGCACACCGTCAAGGGGCGCTTCAAGGGCCGGCCCCGGCTGGCCGTCGACAACCTCGGCAACACCAAGCTCACCGCGTCGATCTCCGGCGACAGCAGCAACGAGCTCTCGTACGAGATCGTCCCCTCCAACGTCCAGATCGAGCCCGGCCGCGCGGCCTTCGTCGAGACGACGCTCAAGCCCCGGCAGATCATCTGGGCGGGGCAGAAGCAGCAGCGGCCGTACGAACTGGCGGTGCGGCGCTCGGGGCACGATCCCCTGGCGGTGGACGGGACGTACGTGCAGCGCGGTGTGCTGCCGTACTGGCTGATGACCGCGCTGAGCCTGATACTCGCGCTCACCATCGCCGGTGTCGTGCTCTGGTTCGCCTACAAGCCGTCCGTCCGCTCCATGGCCAAGGAGAAGGCCCAGCAGCAGGTGGCGGAGGTGCTGCCGGACGAGCCCGCGCCGAAGCTCCCGGAGGCGCAACCGTCGAAGGACGACGCGGCCGAGGAACTGCCGAAGGCGGGCGGCGGGGACGAGGAGAAGAAGGACGAGGAGAAGGAGGAGGAGAAGTCCGACGCCTCCGAGGAGGAACCCGCGGGGGGACCTCTCCCCATCACCTCGGAACACAAGCCCAATCTCTTCGTGCAGTTCGCCCAGGTACGGCTGGCCAAGGGCGCGAGCGGCTGCAAGCTGACCGGCGACTACACGGTCGGCAAGCTGGACGCGACGACCGAGGAGGCGCTGAAGTGCTTCCAGAAGTCCAACGACAAGGCGTACGGCGACTTCAGCAGGCTGGAGAAGACGGACGGGCTCGGCAACCTGGGCCGGACCACGATGACCGCGCTCCTGACGGCCCACTTCGCCGGGAAGACGTCCCTGCCGCTTGAGGAGGGCAAGTCCGACCCCGAGGTGCCGTGGGTGCGGAACATCCTGCTCTGGGCCAACAACGAGGAGATCGACGCGGCGGACCTGCGCACGACGGAGGAGCTGACCCGGGCCAACATCGCCTACCTCCGGGGCGGATCGACACCGCTGGAGCAGACGGCGACCAAGAACCTCGCGGCCTGGATCAAGTCGTACCAGTCGCTGTTCGACACCGAGCAGACCGGGACGCTCAACGAGCTCACGCTCAACCAGATGAAGGCGGGCTGGGTCAAGGCCCAGGACCAGCCGGGCACCGTGACGGCCGACGGCTGGCTGCCGGGCCCCATGCAGTGACGGCCGCTGCCCCGGCGCCACCTCAAGGCACGCGGCACCCGGTACGGCCCCACGACGATCACCGATGTCGTGGAG
>NZ_JBHZEJ010000067.1:0-49172 GCF_042756365.1 Streptomyces sp. NPDC059092 | reverse complement strand
TTTTTTTTATCTCAGACTGGGGGGGGGGTGGGCCACCGTCCGTGGTGGCCCACCCCTCGTACGCGTACCGGCGCTACGCCTTACGCCGGCGGCCTGTTGCCGGGCGGCTCGTCGACGGGCGGCCCGTCGGCCGCGGGCCTGCCGGCGGAAGGCCCCGACGGTACGGGGGCGTCCTTGGCCGGGACCCGGCCCTCCTCGGTGGGGCCGCCGCGCGCCCTGATGACCGGTGCGATCAGCCGCTCGTAGAGCTGCGATCCGATGATGCCCCCGATGAGCGGGCCGACGATGGGGATCCACCAGTAGTGGCTGAACCACTGGAAGCTGCCGGGCAGTGCGATGGAGCCCCAGCCCTCGAAGAAGGTGAAGAGGCGGGGGCCGAAGTCCCTGGCGGGGTTGATCGCGTACCCGGCGTTCGTGCCGAAGGTCAGACCGATGGCGAAGACGACCAGACCGGTCAGGAACGGGCCGAGGTTGGAGCCCGGCGCCAGATTCTTCGTGTCGATGAGCGCGCAGATCAGCAGGAGGAGGACCGCGGTTCCCACGATCTGGTCGAGCAGCGGCCCCCACCAGGAATTGCCGAAATACTCGGCGGGGAACGTGGCGAAGATCGAGTAGGTGGAAAGGGATTGTTCCCGCCCGATACCCGCTTTGGTGTTGGTCGCGTCGATCGCCCACCGATAGGTGGCGTAGACGAGCGCGGCTCCGCAGAAAGCGCCCAGCAATTGGGCGCCCCAGTAGGGAAGGACCTTCCGCCAGGGAAAGGTCCGCCGGACCGCGAACGCGAGGGTTACCGCCGGGTTGATGTGCGCGCCGCTGATACCGCCGGCGACGTACACGCCGAAGACCACGGCAAGGCCCCAGCCCCACGAGATGATGAGCCAGTTGGCGGGCCCGAAAGCCGCGACCTGACGGCCCGAACCCGGCAGGCCGACCACGGCGACGGCCACCGATCCGCAGCCCAGCAGGAGCAGGACGAGCGTGCCCAGGAACTCGGCGACGAGTTCGCCGCCGATACCCTCCGGATAACCTCTGCGGCGTGGACTGCGTACGGCCATGTGCTCTCCTTTTCCCGGGCGGTTCCGCACCGCGCATCACACCTGCCTGACATTAGGTGCGGCGCCCGGCCGCCGCGTCCGGGTGGCCGGACGGGAAAGCCGTCCGTTACGTCCGACGGCGTACGGCAGACCGGTGATTCCGCGCGCCGCGCGGGGGCCGGGAATTCCGGAAAGGGAATCAGAACGGCCCTCGGAGGGCAGGGAACGCACGGACACCGGCGCGCGCTCCGCCCCGGGCCGGGGAATGCGGCGGGGTGTTCCGGGAACGCGTGGGTTTTCCTCGCGGAACCGTCGGCCGTCCGGGCGATCCCGCCGCGCATCCGGCCGGACCGGCGCCCGTAACGTACGGGGTCCGGCCCCCACCGGTGCCGAGCCGAGCCGAGACCGGGTCGGACCCGACCGACCAGCAGGGAGACAGGTTCCATGGCAGACCTGAACATCCGTGACAACCGGCCCCAGGGCCGCTTCGAGGCGTACGAGGACGGTCAGGCCGTCGGCGCCATCGCGTACGTCGCCCTGGTGGCCACCCCGGAGACGCCCGCCGTGCCCGCCGCGCTGGTCGCGGTGCACACCGTGGTGGAGGAGGGGTACGAGGGCAAGGGCATCGCGGGCACCCTGGTCCGCGAGTTCTACGCGATGGCGGCGCGCGAGGGCGCCTTCGTCGTCCCGCTCTGCCCGTACGCGGCCCGCTGGGCGCAGCGTCACCCCGAGGCGGCGCCGGAGGCACCGCCGGAGGTGGTCGAGGCCGCGAAGGCGCAGGTGAGGAGCGCGTGACGGCACAGCGCGGCGCGGCCGGACCACGGGCCTAGTACTGCAACGGTCTTTGCAGTACTAGGCCCTGTCTGGCAAATCCCGCCTGGCTCGCGACGCCCGGCACGCACACTCGCTGCGTTGTCGGAGTCGCCCGGGTACGTCCGGGCCGTCGAGGGTGCCGATCCTCCGCCTTGCGATCGCGCTCGGCATCCGAAGGGCAATTCAGTGCGCAGAGACGGAGCGAGCGGAGCGAGTGCAGTGCGCCAGACACCGCGAGCCCCGCCCTGCGGGCGGACGGCGCTATTTCAGACAGGGCCTAGCATCGTGGCCATGCTCGTCCTGCTGCACACCTCCCCGGTCCATGTCCCGGTCTTCGACGCCCTGCGGGACGCCGGCCACCCCGGTGTGCCGCTGCGTCACCTCGTGGCCGAGGAACTGCTCGCGCGGGCCAGGGCCGAGGGGCCCGAGGCCGTGGCGGCGGAGATCCGGGCCGTGCTCGCCCCGGCCGTGGCCGGGGGTGCGAGCGCGGTGCTGTGCACCTGTTCGACCATCGGGGACGTGGCGGAGAAGGCCGGGCCCGCGCTCGGGGTGCCCGTGCTGCGGGTCGACCGGCCGATGGCCGAGGCAGCGGCGGCGGCGGGCCGGGTCGTGGTGGTCGCGGCGCTGGAGTCCACGCTGGAGCCGACGGTCGCGCTGATCCGGGAAGCGGCCGCCGGGCGGCCCCTGGAGCTGCGTACGGTGCTGGTCGAAGGCGCCTGGGAGCGCTTCGAGGCGGGGGACAGGGACGGCTATCTGGACGCGGTCGCCGCCGCCGTCGACGCGGTCACGGAGGCCGGCGGGGCCGGGGTGATCGTGCTGGCCCAGGTGTCGATGGCCGAGGCGGCCGGGCGGGTCCGCGGTGCCGTTCCCGTGCTCGCGGGCCCGGCGACCGGGCTGGCCGCGGCGGTGGCGGTGATGGCGGCGGCCGGCCGCTGACCGCCGACCCGGTGGCCTCCGCCGTACGGCCTCCCGCCGGGTGATCCGTCCGGCGGGATCACGCGTGGACCCGGCGCGCGTGGGCACGCGCAGCGGGAGACATTGGGAAGGCACGACTCCCGCACTTCTGGAGGACAGGCATGACCAGTCCGTACCCCGACCCGGTTCCGCCGTCGCCCACCCCGCCGCCCGGTCCGCCCGGCCCGGGGCCGACGCCGGATCCCGTACCCCCGGGCCCGCCGTCCCCCGTGCCCACGCCGCCGGGTCCGGCGCCCATCCCGGGCCCCGACCCGGTCCCGGGCCCGCCGGACCCCGGCCCCGTACCGCAGCCCGAGCCGGAGCCGCAGCCGGGGCCGCTCGGCTGAGCCGGCGTCAGCCGGACGTCAGCCGGGCGTCGGCCGGACCGTAACCGGTCCGGCCGGCCGGGTGCCGGATCAGCCCGTCCGCACCTCGGAGCGGTCGCCGCCCCACAGGGTGTGGAACGAGCCCTCGCGGTCCGTGCGCCGGTAGGTGTGCGCCCCGAAGTAGTCGCGCTGGCCCTGGGTCAGCGCGGCGGGCAGCCGCTCGGCGCGCAGCGCGTCGTAGTACGCGAGCGCCGCGGCGAAGCCCGGGGTCGGCACGCCCTGGTGCACGGCGGAGGCGACCACCGCGCGCCAGTCCTCCTGAGCGGCGCCGATCTCCTCGGCGAACTGCTTGTCGGAGAGCAGGCTCGGCAGGTCGCGCTGCGCGTCGTACGCCTCACGGATCCGGTCGAGGAACGCGGCGCGGATGATGCACCCCGCCCGCCAGATCGCGGCGATCGAACCGAGGTCGAGGTCCCAGCCGTACTCCGCGCCGCCCGCCTGGAGCTGGTGGAAGCCCTGCGTGTACGACACGATCTTCGACGCGTACAGCGCCTGCTCGACCTGGTCCGCGAAGCGGGCCGCCTCGGCCTCGCTCAGCGGCGTCGCCGTCGGGCCCGGCAGCGTACGCGAGGCCTCCCGCAGCCCGGCGTGGCCGGAGAGCGAACGGGCGAAGACCGCCTCGGCGATACCGGAGACCGGGACGCCCAGGTCGAGGGCGATCTGCACGGTCCAGCGGCCGGTGCCCTTCTGCTCGGCCTGGTCGGTCACGACGTCCACGAACGGCGTGCCGGTCGCCTCATCCGTATGGGCCAGCACCTCGGCCGTGATCTCGATCAGATACGAGTCGAGGCGGCCGGTGTTCCACGACTTGAAGGTCTCCGCGATCTTCGCGGGGGAGTAGCCGGCGACGGAGCGCAGCAGGTGGTACGCCTCGGCGATGAGCTGCATGTCGGCGTACTCGATGCCGTTGTGCACCATCTTGACGAAGTGACCCGCGCCGTCCGGCCCGATGTGGGTGCAGCAGGGCGTGCCGTCCTTCGCCTTGCCGGAGATCTTCTCCAGCATCGGGCCGAGCGAGGCGTACGACTCGGTGGAGCCGCCGGGCATGATGCTCGGTCCGTGCAGCGCGCCCTCCTCGCCGCCGGAGATGCCGACGCCGACGAAGTGGATGCCGCGCTCGCGCAGGGCCTTCTCGCGCCGCCGGGTGTCCGCGAAGTGGGCGTTGCCGCCGTCGATGATGACGTCGCCCTCCTCCAGCAGCGGGGCGAACTCGTCGATCACGGCGTCCGTCGGGTCGCCGGCCTTCACCATGATGACCAGCCGGCGGGGCCGCTCCAGCGCCGCCACGAACTCCTCGGCCGACTCGGCGGCGACGAACGTGCCCTCGTCGCCGAACTCGTCCACCAGAGCACGGGTCTTCGACGCGGTGCGGTTGTGCAGAGCCACGGTGAAACCGTTGCGGGCGAAGTTCCGGGCGAGATTGCGGCCCATCACCGCGAGCCCCGTGACACCGATCTGGGCTGTACCACTCATGCGTGTGCTCCTGGATATCCGTCGAATTGTGCCGTGCACGGCCAGTAAAGACCCCCGTGCCCGGGCGCGCCAAGACAAACCCGCGGGCAGGGGGCCGACCGGGCCGGGCCGCCGGGGAGGGATACGTACCTCCGCGCACGGCTGTTCACCGCGCCCCTCCCGGACGCGCCCGCCGCCGGACGCGTCCCGCCGGCCGCCCGCGGCTGCCCGCTCCTGCCCGAATACGGGCTCCGTTTTCGGACACGGGCTGGACCGCACCGGGCGCCGATCGGGCACCGTGTGCCGCCATTCGGGCAGTGATCCGCGTAACACCGACCCCGTCAGAGGGTGTGACCAGCGCATACGTACTTGGTCAAACGGGCAGACTCGGACTCACTCAATGCTGTGAAGAGCCTGGTCGCAGCGGGTTCTCTGCTTGTACAAACGACGCATGAGCCCGAACGGGTGCTGAGCCGCAGCAAAGCAGGGAAGTGTGTGGTCGTGGACACCGACGAGCGTCGACGAGAAATCCTGGAGATCGCCCGGAGCGACGGGTCGGTGGAAGTCACCGCGCTGGCCGGGAGGCTTCAGGTCGCCAAGGAGACCGTACGGCGGGACCTGCACGCCCTGGAGGGACACGGGCTGGTACGGCGCACCCACGGCGGCGCCTATCCCGTGGAGAGCGCCGGATTCGAGACGACCCTGGCGGTGAGGACCACCCGGCTCGTCCCCCAGAAGTCCCGGATCGCGGCGGCGGCCGCCGATCTGCTCGGTGACGCCGAGACGGTCTTCGTCGACGAGGGGTTCACCCCCCAGCTCGTCGCCGAGGCGCTGCCCCGCGACCGGCCGCTGACCGTGGTCACCGCGTCCCTCGCCGTGGCCACCGCCCTCGCCGACGCCGAGAAGATCGCCGTACTGCTGCTCGGCGGCCGGGTGCGTGGCTCCACGATGGCCACCGTCGACCACTGGACCACCCGGATGCTCTCCGAATTCGTCATCGACCTCGCGTACGTCGGGGCGAACGGCATCTCGCGCGAGTACGGACTCACCACCCCCGACCCCGCCGTCAGCGAGGTGAAGGCACAGGCGATGCGCAGCGCCCGCCGCCGGGTCTTCACCGGGATCCACACCAAGTTCGGCGCGGTGAGCTTCTGCCGCTTCGCCGAGGTCGGTGACTTCGAGTCCATCGTCACGGACTCGGGGCTGCCCTCGGCGGAGGCCCAGCGGTACTCGCTGCTCGGGCCACAGGTCATACGCGTCTGACGCCGGATCCGTGCCCGGCTCCGCACCGCACCACCCCTCTGACCTCTTGCTTCTGACATCGCGTCACCCCCTCGCGGCACACCGGGTACCCCGGCGCACCGCCCCTCCCTCTCACCATCCCCCACTTCCCACCCGAACAATCAGGAGATTTCTCATGCACTTCCAACAACGACGTCGTGGAGTCCGCATGCGTGTGGGCGCGAGTGTGGCCTTGACGGCGCTTCTCGCGGGGTGCAGCGGCGCGGGTGGCGGCTCCTCGGCAGGAGGGGGTGACACGCTCAACGTGCTCATGGTGAACAACCCGCAGATGGTCGACCTGCAGAAGCTGACCGCGGACAACTTCACCAAGGAAACCGGCATCAAGGTGAACTTCACCGTCCTGCCGGAGAACGACGTCCGGGACAAGATCACCCAGGACTTCTCGAACCAGGCCGGCCAGTACGACGTCGCCACGATCAGCAACTTCGAGGTGCCGTTCTTCGCGAAGAACGGCTGGCTGCACGCGCTCGACGACTACACCGAGAAGGACAAGAAGTTCGACCAGGGCGACATACTCAAGCCCCTCTCCGACTCCCTCACCGCGGAGGACGGCAAGCTCTACGGCCAGCCCTTCTACGGCGAGTCGTCCTTCCTGATGTACCGCAAGGACGTCTTCGAGGCGAAGAAGCTGACGATGCCCGACAAGCCGACCTGGCAGCAGGTCGCCGATCTCGCCGCCAAGGCGGACGGCGCCGAGAAGGGCATGAAGGGCATCTGTCTGCGCGGTCTGCCCGGCTGGGGCGAGGTCATCGCCCCGCTGACGACCGTGGTCAACACCATGGGCGGCACCTGGTTCACCAAGGACTGGGAGGCGCAGCTCACCTCCCCCGAGTTCACCAAGGCCACCAAGTTCTACGTCGACCTCGTGCGCGACCACGGCGAGGCGGGCGCCCCGCAGGCCGGTTACGCCGAGTGCCTCAACAACATGACGCAGGGCAAGTCGGCCATGTGGTACGACGCCACCGCCGGCGCCGGCTCGCTGGAGGCCAAGGGCTCCCCGGTCAAGGGCAAGATCGGCTACGTGCCGGCCCCGGTCGACAAGACGGACAGCTCCGGCTGGCTCTACACCTGGGCCTGGGGCATGCAGAAGGCGTCCAGCAAGACGGAGAGCGCCTGGAAGTTCATCTCCTGGGCGTCCAGCAAGGAGTACGAGGCCCTCGCCGGTGAGAAGGCCGGCTGGTCGAACGTCCCGGCCGGCAAGCGCGCCTCGACGTACGAGAACCCGGACTACCTGAAGGAAGCCGCCGCGTTCGCCGAGGTGACCAAGAACGCCATCGCCAACGCCAACCCGACCGACCCGGGCACCCAGCCCCGTCCCACCGTCGGCATCCAGTTCGTCGACATCCCCGAGTTCACCGACCTCGGCACGAAGGTCTCGCAGGAGATCAGTGCCGCCATCGCCGGGAAGAAGTCCGTCGAGGAAGCGCTGAAGAACTCGCAGGCGCTGGCCGAAAAGGTGGGCAAGGACCAGAAGTGAGTACCTCCGTCAGCACACCCCCACGCTCCCCGGCCGGGGCGCCGCGCCCCTCCGCGTCGCATCAGGCCGGCCGGGGATCCAGGGCCCGAGCATGGGCCACCCGCGCCCCCCTGCTGCCCGCCCTGATCTTCCTGGTCGCGGTCACCCAACTGCCCTTCGTGGCCACCCTGGTGATCTCGCTCTTCGACTGGAACTCCCTCGCCCCCGACAACCGCAGCTTCGCCGGGCTCAGCAACTACGGCTCGGTGTTCACCGACGCGGCCCTGCGTGAATCGGTCATCACCACCGTGCTGCTCACGGCGACCGTCGTGATCGTCAGCGTGGTGCTCGGACTGCTGCTCGCGCTGCTGCTCGACCGTAAGTTCATCGGCCGCGGACTCGTCCGTACGCTGCTGATCACACCGTTCCTGCTGGTCCCGGTCTCGGCCGCGCTCATGTGGAAGCACGTCCTCTACAACCCCGAGTACGGGCTCCTCAACGGTGGCTGGGCCTGGTTCACCGGGCTCTTCGGGGTGGAGAACCCCACCCAGCCCGACTGGATCTCCGACATGCCGCTGCTCGCGGTCGAGGCCTCGCTGATCTGGCAGTGGACGCCGTTCATGATGCTCATCCTGCTCGCCGGACTCCAGAGCAGGCCCGCCGAGATCATGGAGGCGGCCAAGCTGGACGGCGCGACCGGGTGGCAGATGTTCGGCTACCTGACCCTGCCCCACTTGCGGCGCTACCTCGAACTGGGCATTCTGCTCGGCTCGATCTACATCGTGCAGAACTTCGACGCCGTGTTCACCCTCACCTCCGGGGGCCTCGGCACCGCGAACCTGCCGTACACCATCTACCAGACCTTCTACCAGGCTCACGAGTACGGACTGGCCTCCGCAGCCGGAGTCGTCGTCGTGATCGGAACGATCGTGATCGCGACCTTCGCCCTGCGCGTCGTCTCGTCCCTCTTCAGTGAGGAGGCGAACCGCGCGTGAGTGCTCTCTCCGTCAACAGCGGTGCGGCCACCCGGCCGCACGCCAGCACGTACGACAAGTACGCCCCCGCCGCCCGGCGGGCCAGGCGGCGCTCCGCCGGACTGGGCCTGCTGGCCTGGATCGTCGGCATCGTCTTCTGCCTGCCGGCGCTCTGGATGCTGCTCACCTCCTTCCACACGGAGGCCGACGCGGCGACCAACCCGCCGTCGCTCACCGCCGGACTCACCCTCGACAGCTACCGGGTGTTCTTCGGCGAGGGCGGCGGTGCGAGCCCCTGGCCGCCGCTGATCAACTCCCTGACCGCGTCGTTCTTCTCCACGCTCTTCGTGCTCCTGCTGGCCCTGCCCGCGGCGTACGCGCTCTCCATCAAGCGCGTGGAGAAGTGGACGGACGTCATGTTCTTCTTCCTCTCCACGAAGATGCTGCCGGTGGTCGCCGGGCTGCTGCCCATCTACCTCTTCGCGAAGAACGTCGGCATGCTGGACAACATCTGGCTGCTGGTCATCCTCTACACCTCGATGAACCTGCCGATCGCGGTGTGGATGATGCAGTCCTTCCTCGCGGACGTGCCGGTCTCCATCATCGAGGCCGCGCAGGTGGACGGGGCCCGACTGCCCACCGTCCTGCTGCGGGTGGTCGCGCCGGTCGCCGCGCCCGGTATCGCGGCGACGTCGCTGATCTGCTTCATCTTCAGCTGGAACGAGCTGCTCTTCGCCCGGGTCCTCACCGGGGTGACGGCGCAGACCGCCCCCGTGTTCCTGACGGGCTTCGTCACCAGCCAGGGGCTCTTCCTCGCCCAACTGTGCGCGGCCTCCGTCGTTGTGTCCCTGCCGGTGCTCGCCGCAGGTTTCGCCGCCCAGGACAAGCTGGTCCAGGGCCTTTCTCTTGGAGCTGTGAAGTAATGAGGGCTGCGATCGTCGAAGCCGTCGGCAAGGTCTCCGTCACGACGGTTCCCGACCCCACCCCTGGCCCTCGGGACGTGGTTGTCTCCGTTGCCGCGTGCGGACTGTGCGGCACCGATCTGCACATTCTCCAGGGCGAGTTCGCGCCCACCCTGCCGATCATCCCGGGGCACGAGTTCGCCGGTGAGATCGTCGGGATCGGCGCCGACGTCACCGAACTGGCGATCGGCGACAAGGTCGCCGTCGACCCGTCCCTGTACTGCCACGAATGCCGCTACTGCCGTACCGGACGGGGCAACCTGTGCGACCGGTGGAACGCGATCGGGGTCAGCAAGCCGGGCGGGGCCGCCGAGTTCGCCGTCGCGCCGGTCGCCAACTGCGTCAAGCTGCCCGACCACATCGACGTGAAGGACGCGGCGCTCATCGAGCCGCTCTCCTGCGCCGTACGCGGATACGACGTGCTCAGGTCGACCCTCGGCGCCGAGGTGCTGATCTACGGATCCGGCACCATGGGCCTGATGATGCTGGAGCTGGCCAAGCGCACCGGCGCCGCCTCCGTGGACATGCTCGACATCAACCCTGAGCGGCTGGCGACCGCCGGCAAGCTCGGCTGCTCGCGCTCCGGCTCCTCGGCGGACGAGTTCGACCGGCCCACCGGCTGGGACGTCGTCATCGACGCCACCGGCAACGCGGGCGCCATCCAGGACGGCCTCGGCCGGGTCGCCAAGGGCGGTACCTTCCTCCAGTTCGGCGTCGCCGACTACGCGACGACCGCCGTCATCGAGCCGTACCGGATCTACAACCAGGAGATCACGATCACCGGCTCCATGGCGGTGCTGCACAGCTACGAGCGGGCCGCCGCGCTCTTCGCCTCCGGCGTGCTCGACCCGGCGGTCTTCATCAGCGACCGGCTGCCGCTGGAGCAGTACCCGCAGGCCATCGACAAGTTCAAGGCGGGCCAGGGACGCAAGATCGTGGTCCAGCCGTGACCGAGGTCCCACCCGGCGCGGTGCTCGTGATGGGCGAGGCGCTCATCGACCTCGTCCCCGTGCCGGACGACCCGGAGACGTACCGGGCCCAGCCCGGCGGCGCGCCCGCCAACGTCGCGGCCGGGCTGGCCAGGCTCGGTACGCCGAGCTGGTTCGCCGGGGCGCTCGGCGGCGACGGCTTCGCCCGCATGATCGAAGCGCGGCTGGCCGACGCCGGTACGGAACTCGGCCTCTGCGCGCGCTCGGGGCTGCCCACGACGCTCGCGGTCGCCGACCCGGGCCCCGACGGCACCGGCTACCACTTCCACGTCGGCGAGACGGCGACCTTCCGGCTGCCGGACCACGCGGCGCGGGCGGACCGGTTCGCCGCCGTGTACGTGGGCGGTGTCGCCGCCGTCGTCGAGCCGGCGGCCGAGGCCGTCGCGGCCACCGCCCGCGCGGGCGCCGCGGGTTCGCTGCTGGTGGTGGACCCCAATGTGCGCGAGGACCGGACGATCGACCCGGACTCCGCCTTGCGGCTGCTGCGCGAACTCTGCTCACTGGCCCATGTCGTCAAGGCGAGCGACGAGGACCTGGCCCGGCTCTGGCCGGACACGGACCCCGACGAGAGCTGCCGGCGGCTGGCCGGGGAGGGGCGCCTCGTGGTGCTCACCCGCGGCGCCAAGGGTGCCACGGCGTTCGCGGGCGACGCGGAGCCGGTCTCCGTGCCCGCGGTGCCCGTCGAGGTGGTCAACACCATCGGCGCCGGTGACGCCTTCATGGCCGGCGTCATCAACTGGCTGACCGCGCACGGCGTGGACGGGCCCGGCACCGTCGCCGGGCTGCCCCGCGAAGGGGTGACGGAGATGCTGGACTTCGCGTCCAGGGTGGCCGCCTCGGTCTGCGCCCAGACCGGTACGGAGCCGACGAGACCGCCGGGCACCTGACCCCTCCCGTACGGCGGTCGCCGTACCCGGCCCACGGCGCGTGCGGGCCTCCCCGTAACCGACCGGTGGGATACCGGCGGCGAATTTCGCACAACCGGGGACGCCACGTGTTCCGGGATGGCACGCTGTGTGCCGATACGCGGCCGTGCGGTGACCGGGACGCGGCCGGTGAGGCCTTGTCACGGTCGTCGCGGAGCCTTTACGTTGGCCGCTGCGACGTGTCCTACAGCCAGTGGGGGAGCCACATCATGGCCGCAACCGGTCGGCATCGCCGATACCAGCCGAGCCGTATCAACCGTGCGTCGCTCACCGTCACGGCGGGCGGGGCGGGCATGGCGCTGCCGCTCCTCGCCGCCGCGACCGCGCACGCGGCGCCGGTCGACGTGTGGGAGAAGGTCGCTGCCTGCGAGTCGACCAGCAACTGGCAGATCAACACCGGCAACGGCTATTACGGCGGGCTCCAGTTCACCCAGTCCACCTGGGAGGCGTACGGCGGCACCCGCTACGCGCCGCGCGCCGATCTCGCCAGCAGGGACCAGCAGATCGCCGTCGCCGAGAAGGTGCTCAAGGGCCAGGGCCCCGGCGCCTGGCCCGCCTGCTCGGTGCGGGCCGGGCTGGACCGGGGCGGCGACGCACCCGAGATCACCCCGGCGAAGGCCCGCGACACCGGGACCGCGGTCCAGGCCGAGGTCCGCGCGAAGAGCGCCCCCGCGAAGGCCGGACCGAAGCGGACCGGGACGAAGCGGGCCGCCTCGCCCACCTCCGTACCGACCCAGCGCGAGGGGTACACCGTCGCCCGGGGCGACTCCCTCTCGGGGATCGCCGTCGAGGAGTCCGTCAAGGGCGGCTGGCAGCGGCTGTACGAGGAGAACCGCCGCGTCATCGGCAGCGACCCCGACCTGATCTTCCCCGGGCAGAAGCTGGTGCTCCAGGCACCCGCCAAGGGCACCGCCACCCGCCCCGAGGAGAAGGCCGCGCCCGTCCCCGCCGAGAAGCGGACCGAGGCGCCGAAGCGGACCGCCGAGCCCCAGGAGAAGGCGAAGCCGAAACAGCAGGCGAAGCCGGAGCCGAAGCAGGAACAGAAGCCCAAGCAGGAGGAGAAGCGGCAGGTCAAGGCGGAAGCCCCGGCCGCGAAGCCGAGGACGAGCGGCATGACCGCCCCGGTCTCCGCCTCCACCGGCACCCAGTACCGCCAGGCCGGCTCCTGGGCCAGCGGCTACCACACGGGCGTCGACTTTCCCGTCCCCACCGGCACCTCGGTGAAGGCCGTCGCCGCCGGCCGCGTGGTCTCGGCGGGCTGGGCCGGGGCGTACGGCTACCAGGTCGTCATCCGGCACACGGACGGCAAGTACAGCCAGTACGCGCACCTCTCCGCGCTCACCGTGCGCGAGGGCCAGAGCGTCGGCGGCGGCCAGCGGATCGCCCGGTCAGGATCCACCGGCAACAGCACGGGACCGCACCTCCACTTCGAGATGCGTACGGGGCCCGGGTACGGCTCCGACATCGACCCGCTCGCCTACCTGCGCGCGGGCGGCGTCCGCCTCTGAGCCCCGCTCCCGCGGCCGTGGCGCCCGCGGCGGCCGGGCTGCCGGGGCCGATGACCCCGAGCCGCCCTGCCGCGCCGCACGGGACGCGGCCAGCCGCTCCGTGGTGAGCAGGATCAGCCCGCCCGCGGCGACGACACCGGAGGCCAGCGCCAGCGCCGTACCCGCCGTCCCGTACCGGAACTCCTCACCGAACAGCGTCAGCCCCACGGCCGCCGCCACCACCGGGTTCACCACCGTGACCGTGGCCAGCGGTCCGGCCAGCCCCGCGCCCCGGTACGACGCCTGCGAGAGCAGCAGCCCGCCCGCCGCGAGGACCGCGATCACCGCCAGGCTCGGCACCTGAACGGTCGGCCGGTCCGAGGTCCAGTCCACCGCGACGGTCTTGGTGAAGACCGAGGCGATGCCGAACGCGACCCCGGCCGAGGCCGCCAGCAGCATGCTCCGCACGGCGGGCCGCCCCACGAGCTGCGCCACCAGGAAGAGCGCCCCCACCGCGCCGAACGTGCCGACGGCCAGCACCAGCCGCTCGCCGCCGTCCAGCGAGTGCGTGTCCGTCCCCTCGGTGAGGGCGAGCAGCCCCGCCAGCCCCACGGACGCCATGAGCGCGCCCCGCCACGCGGTGCGCCCGGCCCTGCGCCCCACGAAGAGCGCCGCCATGGGCAGCGCGAAGACGATGGTGAGCGCGCCGAGCGGCTGGACGACGCTGAGCGGCCCGTACGCCAGCGCGACGACGTGCAGCGCCGCCCCGAGCCCGTTGAGGGCCACGGCGGCCCACCACACCCCGTGGTGCAGCGGTGCGTACGGGCGGGCGGGGGTGTCCGTGGCGACGTGCTCCTGGAGGATCGCCCCGGACGCGTAGGCGACCGCGGAGACCAGCGACAGGAGAACGGACAGGGCGAGTGCACTCATGCCTTCCACGATCTCTCGCCCGGACGGTTCGCGCGTCGTCCTGGAGAGGGCGATCCGGCGTAATGCCGTAGGAGGACGCGCCGGGTCCGATGTCCACCCGTGGGCGGTGTCCCAGGTCAGCGCGATCCCCATGGGGCCGGGACGGGGAGATCCCGGAAGGGGCGAATCGGACGCGCCGCCACTGCGCGCCGACCGGTCATGGCGCAACGTGACCGGCCGGCGCGGTCGGGTCTCAGAGCATCCGGCGCCGCCGTCCCAGCCAGGTCTGGGCGATCACCACGACCGCCAGGAAGGCGCCACTGACGACCTGTTGGTAGGCGGAGTCCAGCGAGCCGATCTGGTTGATGACGTTCTGGATGACCTTCAGCAGCAGCACCCCGACGAGCGATCCGCTGATGAAGCCGAAGCCGCCCGTGAGCAGGGTGCCCCCGATGACGACGGCGGAGATCGCCTCCAGCTCCATCCCCGTACCGAGAATGGTCACCCCGGAGACCAGCCAGGCCGCGTTGAGCGCCCCGGCGAGCCCCGCGCAGAGCCCCGAGAGGGTGTAGACGGCGATCTTCGTACGGGCCACCGGGGCGCCCATCAGCGCCGCCGCGTCCTCGTTGCCGCCGACCGCGTACACGTACTGGCCGAAACGGCTGCGGCGCAGCACGACCGCGCCCAGCACGAAGAGCGCCGCCGTGATCCACACCGGCAGGCCGATCCCGAACAGGGTGTCCTGGCCGAGCCGGGCGAAGAAGGACGTCCCGTCCACCAGATAGGTGTTCGCGCCCTCGTCGGTGACCGACAGCAGCACCCCGCGCGCGAGCAGCATCGCGGCCAGCGTGACGATGAAAGGCGCCAGCCGCGCCCGGGCGATCAGCAGACCGTTGACCAGGCCGATCAGCCCGCAGACCGCGAGCGGCAGCAGCAGCGCCACCGCCGTGCCGTACCGCGAACCCCAGGCGGCGAGCACCCCGCCGAGCGCGAAGAGCGAACCCACCGAGAGATCGATCCCGCCGGTGATGATCACGAAGGTCATGCCGAGGGCGACGACGGCGAGGAACGCCGAGGAGACCGCCATGTTCGCCAGGTTGTCGCCGGTCGCGAAGGTGTCGAAGCCGACGGAGGCGGCGACGGCCACCACCACCAGGGTGAAGAGCGCGCCGTGCTGCTGGGCGAGCGCGCTCAGCCGTTCGGCCCGGCTCGCGCCGAACGTGTCCCCTTCGTCGTTCAGGGAGTTGGCCTCCCGGGTCTCCACCGTGGTCACCGCTTCCCCCGTTCCCGTGCCGCGTACACCGCGAGCACGATCACCACGGCCTGGGCGATCTGGGTCCAGGACGGCGGCAGGTCGTGTTTGATGAGCGTGGCGGTCAGCAGCTGGATGAGCACGGCGCCCGCCACGGTTCCGCCGATCCTGATCCGGCCGCCGCTCAGCGGCGTACCGCCCACCACCACGGCGGTGATGGCCGACAGCTCCATCAGGGTGCCGAGCGAGGTCGGGTCGCTCGCCTGGAGCCTGGTGGTGGCCAGCACCCCGGCGACGGCGGCCAGGACGCCCGAGCAGACGTAGACGAGGATCAGCACCCGGCGCACCGGCAGTCCCGCGAGCCGGGCCGCAGGTCTGCTGTCACCGATCGCGAGGAGCTGCCGGCCGAAGGTCGTGCGCCGTACGGTGAAGCCCACCGCGAGCGCCAGCGCGGCGGCGATCAGCACCAGGTACGGGACGCCCAGCAGATCGCCCGAGCCCAGCGCGGCCAGACCCGGGTCCCTGACGTCCTTGAGCTGGGGGAGCAGGACCAGGGCGAGACCGCGCCCGGCGACCATCAGCGCGAGCGTCGCCACGATGGGCTGCACCCCGATGAACGCGACCAGCGAACCGTTGGCGAGCCCGACGGCGGCCCCGCCCACCACCGCCACCAGCAGCGCGATCCACGGTCCGTACCCGAGGTAGAGGGAGAGCAGCGAGGTGGAGAGCGCCATCACCGCGCCCACGGAGAGGTCCACGCCCTCGCTGCCGATGGCCAGCGCCATCCCGAGCGCCACGATGATGACCGGGGCGACCTGCACGGCCTGGGTGCGGAAGTTCTCCGCGGACAGGAAGTGCGGGGTGAGCAGGACATTGGCGAGCAGCAGGGCGGCCACGCCCGCGTAGACGCCGTACTCCTGGAGGAGCGTGAGCAGCCGCGCCCGGTCCACGGGTACGCGCCGGGGCGCCGCGAGATCAGTCATGACGGGCCTCGTCCTCCTCGGGTACGCCCCCTGCCGCGATGGCGTGCAGCAGCCGGTCCTCCGTCACCTCGGAACCGGTCAACTCCGCCACCACCGCACCGTCCTTGAGCACCACGACCCGGTCGGAGCCCTCGATCAGCTCCTCCATGTCGGAGGAGATCAGCACCACCCCGAGCCCCTCGCCCGCGAGTTCGTCGATCAGCCCCTGCACCTCCGCCTTCGCGCCGACGTCGATGCCGCGCGTGGGCTCGTCCAGGAGCAGCACCTTGGGCCGCATCGCCAGCCACCGGGCGAGCAGCACCTTCTGCTGGTTGCCGCCGGACAATTCACCGACCTTCTGGTGCGGCCCCGACGCCTTGATGCGCAGCCGCTTCATGAAGGTGTCCACCAGCCGGTCGATCCTGGCGTCGTCGACCAGCCCGAAACGGGCCAGCTCCGGCAGGGCGGCCAGTGCGATGTTCTCCCGTACGGAGAGCCCTGGAACGATGCCCTCCGCCTTGCGGTCCTCGGGCAGCAGGCTGATGCCGGCCCTGATCGCGGCGGGCGTGGACCCGGTCCTCACGGGCGCCCCCGCCACCACCACGCGGCCGGAGTCGGGCGGCAGCGCGCCCGCGATGGCCTTCGCGGTCTCGCTGCGCCCCGAACCGAGCAGCCCGCCGAGCCCCACGACCTCGCCGGGCCGTACCCGGACCGACACTCCGCGCAGTACCTGACGTATCGTCAAATTCTCTGCTTCCAGGACGGGTTCCTCGGCCGTGTCGTGTCCGCCGGAGAACTTGGTGAGCCCTTCGCCGCGCACCTCGCCCATCTCACGCCCCAGCATCAGCGAGACCAGCCGCAGCCGGTCCAGTCCGGCGATCGGGCCGGTGTGGACCCGGCGGCCGTCGCGCAGCACGGTGACGGTGTCGCAGATCTCGTACAGCTCGTCCAGCCGGTGGCTGACGTAGATCACCGCGATCCCGCGCTCCCTGAGCATCCTGATCACCCCGAACAGGGTGCGGACCTCGCGCGGTTCGAGCGACGACGTGGGCTCGTCCATGACGACGACGCGCGCGTCGACCGAGACCGCCCGCGCCAGGGCGACCATCTGCTGGGCGCCGACCCCGAGCGAACGCAGCGGCCGGCGGACGTCCACCCGCAGCCCGAGACCGCGCAGCGCCTCGTCCGCGGCGCGGTGCATCCGCCCGAAGTCGATCAGCCCGAGCCGGCCGCGGGGCTCGCGCCCCAGGAAGAGGTTGCGGGCCACACTCATCAGGGGGACGAGGTTGACCTCCTGGTAGATGGTGGAGATTCCGGCGTGCTGCGCCTCCAGCGGGGTGGCGAACCGTACCGGCTCGCCCCGCAGGACGATCTCGCCCCCGTCGGGCCGGTACACGCCGGTGAGCACCTTGATGAGGGTGGACTTGCCCGCGCCGTTCTCGCCGATCAGCGCGTGGACCTCGCCGGGGCCGACGCAGAGGTCCACCCCGTCGAGCGCCCGTGCGCCGGGGAAGGACTTGGTCAGCCCGGTGACCGACAGCAGCTGCGGCCGTACGCCGTCCGCCGGTGATGGCGACGGCACGTCAGTAGGCCTTGCCCAGATCGGCCTTCGCGTTCTCGGGGGTGTACGCGGTGTCCTGGATGACGATGTCCTGGGAGACCTTCTCGCCCCGGGTGAAGGTGTCCAGGGTCTGGAAGGCCAGCGGTCCGAAGCGCGGATTGGACTCGATGACGCCGGAGATCCAGCCGTCCACGATGGACTGCACCGCGTTGCGCGTGCCGTCGACCGTCACGATCTTGACGTCGCCCGGCTTCTTGCCCGCGCTCTTGAGGGCGTTGACGGCGCCGAGGCCCATCTCGTCGTTCTCGGCGTAGATCCCGCTGATGTCCGGGTTGGACTGGATGAGCTGCTCGGTGACCTGCTGGCCCTTCTCCCGGGCGAACTCGCCGGTCTGCTCGAACACCACCTGGAGTCCGGGCGCCGCGGCCTTGAGCTGGTCCTTGAACCCCTTGGTGCGTTCGGTGGTGACGTTGTTCCCCGCGGAACCGAGCAGAATGGCGACCTTGCCCTTGCCGCCCGTCGCCTCGATCATCCGGTCGGCCGCGCGCTTGCCCTGCTCGACGAAGTCCGAGCCGATGAAGCTCACGTAGTCCTTGCAGGCCGTCGCGTTGATCTTCCGGTCGACCGTGATGATCGGGATCTTCTTCGCCGCCGCGGAACGCAGCACCGGGCCCCAGCCGTCCGAGTTGAGCGGGGCGATGACCAGCAGGTCGGCGCCCTTGGTGATCAGGTCCTGGACGTCGCTGATCTGCTTGGCGAACTGCGACTGGGCGTTGGCCGTGAGGAGTTCGATCCCCCGGTCGGCCGCCTCCGCCTTGATGGAGGCCGTCTCCGCGATCCGGAAGGGGTTGGCCTCCTTCTCGGACTGGGAGAAGCCGACGGTCGCGCCGGCGAGGTCCAGCCTCTTCCCGCCGAACTGGTCGAGGGCACAGGTCGCGTCGGTCCCCGCGCTGGGGGAGGCCACCACCTGCTCGCCGCCCTCGGCCGCCGCCTTGCTGTCACCGGAGGCGTCCTCCTCCGACTTGGCGCAGCCGGTCAGGGCGAGTGCGGCGACGAGACTCGCGGCGAGAACGGTCGTGGTGGTGGAGCGGACAGCGGAAGACTTCATGGCGGAACCCCATCTCGGCACGGCCCCGGCGCGAGGAACACCGCCCGGGAGATCTGCTCGTACGGTCTGCTGGTCTGCACGGCCTGCTGCGCTTGTTCGGAAGGTTTTTTACATCGTTGTACGGATCCTGTAAACCCTTCGCGCGAGAACGGCACCACCCGGTCCCGGGAACACTCCGTACGGGCACCTCACGCGCGGCCGAGTGTGGACTCGCGCTCCACCAGCCTGAATTCCGCGCGGAGTTCACGTGCTCGCGGCTCATCCGTGCCCTGGTCACCGGCCGGATCCCGGCCGCCGTCGAGCCGCTCCACGAGGGACTGCACCGCGAGCCGCGCGATGGTGTGTTTCGCGGGCGAGACCGTGGTCAGGGTGACCGACCCGTACCGGCCCTCCGTGACGTCGTCGAAGCCCACCACCGCCACATCCCCGGGGACCCGCAGCCCGCGCTCGGAGAGCACCCGCATCGCGCCGATGGCGATCAGGTCGTTGTACGCGAAGACCGCGTCCGGCCGTACGCCCGAGTCCAGCAGCCGGGCCATCGCCGCCGCGCCGTCCGCGTGCGCCCAGCCGCCGGTCGGCGCGACCAGCGAATCCGGCGCCGGAGTCCCGGACGCCGTCAACTCCTCGCGCCAGCCGCGCAGCCGGAGCTGCGAGGGCTCGTTGACCCGGTCGGTACGCGCCCCGAGGAACGCGATCCGCGACCGGCCCAGCGTGAGCAGATGGCGTACGGCGGTCCTGGCCGCCGCGACATTGTCGATCGCGATGTGGTCGTACGGCAGGTCGTACTCCCGCTCGCCGAGCAGCACCAGCGGCGCGTCCCGGTCACGGCCGCGCAGGTCCTCCGCCTCCAGCTCGATCGGGCTCAGGATCAGCCCGTCGATGACCCGCGCCCGGAACCCCTGGCTGACCAGGATCTCCCGCTCCCGGCTGCCCCCGGTGTGATCGAGCAGCACGGTGTACTCGTGCTCGGCGGCGGCGTCGATGACCGCGCCCGCCAGCTCGGCGAAGTACGGATTGCCCAGCTCGGGCACGGCCAGCGCGAGGATGCCCGTACGGCCCTTGCGGAGGTGGCGGGCCGTCAGGTTCGGTACGTACCCCAGCTCGTCGATGGCCCGCTGCACCCGGGACCGCATCGAGGGAGTGACGTGCTGGTAGTTGTTGACCACGTTCGACACGGTCTTGATGGAGACGCCCGCGCGCTCCGCGACATCCTTGAGGCTGACGCTCACCGATATCTGCTCCCTGACTCTGGACAGCGCCTCGAATGGCGTGCTGTCATGCCAACTGCCGTTCCTTCCAACGTTGTACAGACTGACGCAACGAGCCGCCACCCTCTCTTCGCAAGGAGGATTCGTGCGCATCCGAAGAAAACTGGCCCTCCTGCTCGCCGCCGTCCTCGGCGTCGCCGGACTCACCGCGGCCCCCGCCGCCTCGGCCGCGGACGACCCGGCCGAGGCACATGGACTCAAGGGCGAGTACTACACCCAGTCCGCCCCCGGAGCCTTCGATTTCCATGAGCTGAAGGCCACCGTGTTCGACCCCGTCATCGACTTCGCCAATCTGGAGTCGCGCCTGTCCGCCACCACCGGACAGGCCGACGACGTCTCCGTACGCTGGACCGGGAAGGTCGTCCCGGCCACCTCCGGGGCCCACACCTTCTCGATGACCGGCGACAACGGCTTCCGGCTCTGGGTCGACGGACGCCTCGCCATCGACCACTGGGTCGACGACTGGGACAAGGAACAGACCGCCCAGCCCCTCGACCTGACGAAGGGGCAGGCCTACGACATCAAGGTGGAGTACTTCGAGCACTTCGGCGGCTCGAACCTCCGCCTCCGGTGGACCGAGCCCGGCGGTACCAAGAAACCCGTGCCCGCCACCGCCTTCCGGCTGCCCGACGGCTTCTCGTACAACGGAGCCCTCGCCACCACCGTCCTGCCCGACGGCCGCACCCTGCGCCTGGACTTCGGGCAGAAGCTCACCGCCCCGCCCGCCGGTCTGGGCAGCCACCTCAGCGCGGTCATCGGCGGCGCGCAGTGGCCGCTCGGTGCCGTCAAGAAGGACCCGAAGGACGCCAGGCGGCTGCTCGTCACCCTCAAGGAACCGGTCGTCGGCAGGGGCGGCAACGCCGACCTCCGCTACGACGGGACCGGCGGCCTCACCGCCCAGGGCGGCGCCCCCGTCGACCCCTTCTGGAGCAGCGGACCCAACACCTCCGAGTACCAGCTCACCACCCCGTGGGCCAAGGAGGTCGGGCCCCGCAACGCCCTTCCCGAGTACCCCAGGCCGCAGTTGACCCGCGACGCCTGGCGGAACCTCAACGGTCAGTGGCAGTTCGCCGCCGCGACGAAGGGCGAGAAGCCGCCGGTCGGCAAGAACCTCCGCGAGAAGATCCTCGTCCCCTACCCCGTGGAGTCGGAACTCTCCGGCGTCGAACGGCACGAGGACCGCATGTGGTACCGCCGCACCTTCACGGTCCCCTCCACCTGGCAGGTGGGCGAGGGCAAGCGGCTCAACCTCAACTTCGACGCAGTCGACTGGCAGGCCGAGGTCTACGTCAACGGCGTCAAGGTCACCGAGCACAAGGGCGGTTACGACCGCTTCACCGCCGATGTCACCGACGCGCTGAAGCCCGGCCGCACCCAGGAACTGATCGTCGGCGTCTACGACCCCACCGACTCCAAGGACGGCGAGAACCCGCCGATCGGCAAGCAGCGCCTGGACCCCAGCGGCATCTGGTACACCCCGTCCTCCGGGATCTGGCAGACGGTGTGGATGGAGCCGGTCGCCGCCGACCACATCGGCTCCCTCAAGCTCACCCCCGACGTCGCGGGTGAGAAGCTCGCCGTCGAGGTGCGCGGCATCCGGGACGGTGTGCCGGTCACGGCCACCGCGTACGACGGCCGGCGCAAGATCGGTACGGTCACCGGCCGCAGCGGCGCCACCCTCACCGTGCCGGTCCGCGACCCCCACCTGTGGTCGCCGGACGACCCCCACCTCTACCGGCTCGAAGTGACGGCGGGCAAGGACCGCGTCGGCAGCTACTTCGGGATGCGCTCACTCACGGTCGAGAAGGTCGACGGCACCCCCAGGACCGTCCTCAACGGCACGCCCACCTTCCTGATGGCCACCCTCGACCAGGGTTTCTGGCCGGACGGGCTGCACACCGCGCCGACCGACGAGGCCCTCGCGTACGACCTGAAGGCGCACAAGAAGCTCGGCTACAACTCCGTGCGCAAACACATCAAGGTCGAACCCGACCGGTGGTTCTACTGGGCGGACCGGCTCGGGCTGCTGGTCTGGCAGGACATGCCCGCGATGAACACGATCAACCCGAACGCGGCGTCCCGTACCCAGTACGAACACGAGATGAAGCGGATGATCGACCAGCACAGCAGCAGCCCCTCGGTGATCATGTGGGTCACCTTCAACGAGGGCTGGGGCCAGTACGACCAGGCGCGCGTCGCCGACCAGGCCAAGTCCTGGGACCCGACCCGGCTGATCAACAACATGAGCGGGGTGAACTGCTGCGGCGCGGTCGACGGCCGCAACGGGGACATCGCCGACGCCCATGGCTACCCGAGCGCCCAACTGCCGGCGCCCGACGGCAAACGGGCCCTGGTCAGCGGGGAGTACGGCGGCCTCGGCCTCGCCGTTCCCGGCCACGCCTGGCCGGTGCAGCACACGTACGTCGGGGTGGACCAGGCCGCGTACACCGACGCGTACCTGGCCGAACTCGACAAGGTGCGCGCGCTCGCCTGCCAGGGCAGCAACGGCGCCGTCTACACCCAGATCGCCGATGTGGAGGGCGAGCTGAACGGCCTGCTCACCTACGACCGGAAGGTGCTGAAGCCCGACGCCAAGCGGCTCAAGGCGGCCCACGAGGCGCTGATCCGCGACGCCGAGAACCCGGCAGCCATGGAGTGCGGCACCTCCTGACGGCCGTCCGACGGCCCTGACGATCCGCGCGACGGCCCCGGCCCCGCCCCCGCTCGGGGACGGGCCGGGGCCGCCCGCGCTCAGGGACGGGCCCGCCCGTGCCGGACACTCCGCGCGACCGGGGCCGGACCGCCGGCGCCGGAAGCGACCGGGGCCGTCGGTGCCGGGACGGATCGGGGACGGGCCGGGGCCAGGACGGACCGGGGCCACGCGAGGCGTGCCGGGCCGTCGGAATAGCCTGCGATCCGTCCGCCTTACACGGGGAGGTTGCCCCAGGGGCGGCCGATCCCACCGGACAGATGGAGGAGCCCCGTCCATGCCCCACGCCCCTGTGCCGCACCCGCTCGACAACCCCGCGCGCGCCGCCCTCACCGGACCGCACGCGCACTTCGCCGAGCGGTACGGCACGCTGCTGCGTTACCCGGCCGACGTGGCGCCCTGGCTGGCGCTGCCCGACGACCCGGACGAGACCGACTGGGACGATGTCGCCGCGCTCGCCGGGCCCGGCGGCGCCCTCGCGCTCGCCGGATTCGCCGGGGCGCCGCCGGCCGGCTGGGAGATCACCTTCCAGGCCGACGGTGTCCAGATGGTCGACGCCGGGCTCGCGGCGAAGCCGGACGAGGAGGCCGTACTCCTCGGCCCCGCCGACGTGCCGGAGATCCTCGACCTGGTCGAGCGCACCCGGCCGGGCCCCTTCTTCACCCGTACCGTCGAACTCGGCACCTACCTGGGCATCCGTCGCGGCGGCGCGCTCGTCGCGATGGCGGGGGAGCGGATGCGCCCGCCGGGCTGGACCGAGATCAGCGCCGTCTGCACCGCCCCGGAGTTCCGTGGCCAGGGGCTCGCCGCCCGGCTGATCCTCGCCGTCGCCGACGCCGTAAGGACCCGCGGTGACACGCCGTTCCTGCACGCCGCCGCCGACAACACCAACGCCATCCGGCTCTACGAGTCGCTCGGCTTCCGGCTGCGCCGCCCCACGCGGTTCCTGGGCGTCCGGGTCCCGGTCGGGGCAGTCGTCACGACCGGATAAGATGATGGGATTTTGTTGGCTCCCATTCCGTCGGCACCCTCCTGACCCGCGGTGACGATCTCGGCAGCCGGCACCACCCCCAGTGATCAGTCAGCAGTGTTTC
Organism: Streptomyces sp. NPDC059092; assembly: GCF_042756365.1. NCBI lineage: Bacteria > Bacillati > Actinomycetota > Actinomycetes > Kitasatosporales > Streptomycetaceae > Streptomyces > Streptomyces sp. NPDC059092. The sequence continues at coordinate 25,573 of NZ_JBHZEJ010000067.1, read as the reverse complement.
GACGAATGGCAGCAACGATGACGGTGACAGAGGACAGCCCGGCGTACGGCGGCAGCCAGGCGAGCCCGCCCGGCCCGGCCAGGGGCGGCATCCCTGAGCCCCGGGACGGGAGCCCGGAGCCCGGTCCCGGCATCGACCCCGAGCGGATGGCCGTCTGCCTGAGCGTGCTCGACGAACTCGACAAGCTGGACGTCGACCACCCCGACGCGATCGCCGTCCGGCGCGCCACCGCCGGGATCTACCGTACGGTGAAGCAGCGCCGCCGCCAGGATCGCAGAGCGGCCAAGACCGCCCACGACAAGGCCGTCACGGAGGCCACCGCCACCGGCTCCGCCGAGCGCATCGACGACGAGACCCAGGGCCTGCTGCCGTCCTCCTCGGCCGCCGGCGAGATCGCGGGCATCCTCCAGCGTCCCCGCTCCTGCTACATCTGCAAGTCCCGCTACACCGAGGTCGACGCCTTCTACCACCAGCTCTGCCAGCCGTGCGCGGCGGAGAACCGGGCCCGCCGTGACGCCCGTACGGATCTGACCGGACGCCGCGCGCTGCTCACCGGCGGCCGGGCCAAGATCGGCATGTACATCGCGCTGCGGCTGCTGCGCGACGGCGCCCACACCACCATCACCACCCGGTTCCCCGCCGACGCGATCCGCCGCTTCAAGGCCATGCCGGACAGCGACGACTGGATCCACCGGCTGAAGATCGTCGGCATCGACCTGCGGGACCCGGGGCAGGTGGTCGCCCTCGCCGACTCCGTCGCCGCCGAGGGCCCGCTGGACATCCTGATCAACAACGCCGCGCAGACGGTACGCCGCTCCCCGCAGGCGTACGGCGAACTGCTCGCCGCCGAGTCCGCGCCGCTGCCCGCGGGCGAGCTGCCCGCCTCGCAGGTCATCGGCGCGTTCGGCAGCGGTTCCCAGGCCGTGCTGTCCGCGGGCGGCGCCGAGGCCCTGAGCGCGTCCGACATCACCGGGCTCGCGCTGGTCGGCGGCTCCGCCACGCTCGCCAGGATCGAGGCGGGCACGGCGATCGACGCGGGCGGCCTCGTACCCGATCTGCACGACACCAACAGCTGGGTGCAGACGGTCTCCGAGGTGGACGCGGTCGAACTGCTCGAAGTGCAACTGTGCAACTCCACCGCGCCGTTCATCCTCATCAGCAGGCTGCGCCCGGCGATGGCCCGGGCCGCCGCCGCCCGCGCGTACGTCGTCAACGTCTCCGCGATGGAAGGGGTGTTCAGCCGTGGCTACAAGGGCGCGGGACACCCGCACACGAACATGGCCAAGGCCGCGCTGAACATGCTCACCCGCACCAGCGCGCAGGAGATGTTCGAGTCCGACTCCATCCTGATGACGGCCGTCGACACCGGCTGGATCACCGACGAGCGCCCGCATCCGGACAAGATGCGCCTCGCCGACGAGGGCTTCCACGCCCCGCTCGACCTCATCGACGGCGCCGCGCGGGTGTACGACCCGATCGTGCGGGGCGAGGGCGGCGAGGACCTGTACGGCTGCTTCCTCAAGGACTACGCGCCCGCCAATTGGTAGCCCCGGGACGGACATTCCGTCACAGGGCTCCCGCTACCGCGTCATCGGGCCCCCGGCCGACCGGAACTGGTCCGGTTGGCCGGAAGTTCACCCGAAAGCCGGCCCTATAGAGCGGACTGGCGCTCATCTGGTTACTCTGATGCGCACGGACGGCCAAGCAGGGGACACACCATCCCCACGGCCGTGCTGGGACAGGCCCCCTACCACGGCCGCGGTCCCGTCCGACAAAACGGCGCCACCGCGACGGAACCACCTGTCCCAGAGTTACCCGACACAGAGGAGTGCGCGGTGACACCAGATGTGACGCAGCACGAGCAACGTCCGACGGAGCCCGTCGAGCGTGGGCGCGGGCCCGAGAAGATCGGCAACCTGGAGGTGTGGGCCCGATCGGCCCCCATCAGGCTCGCGGGCTACGAGGACGACCTCGCCGAGCCGCACATCCTGCCCGGGGTCGACTGACCGGCCCGCCGCACGGTCCCGTACCCCCGCGCGCGCCGGGGTACGGGACCGTACGCGCTATGCGCCGCGCGCGATCCGGGCCAGGGTCCGGCCCAGCCGCCGGGCGTACGCGCGCTGGAGCACCGGCACCAGCGGGCCCCCGAGCCGGGTGTACCAGCGGCCCGGGCGGCTGAAGGCCGTGACGGTGAACCGGACGGAGCCGTCCTCGCGCAGTTCGACCACGAAGGACTCCTCGCCGCGCTCCGGATGCCCGGCCAGGGTGCCGTACGCGAAGCCCGTACGGTCCCTCTCGTACGCCGTCCACACCACCTGGCACCCCACGGTCGCCCGCAGTGGCCCCACGCCGAGCGAGATCCGTACCCCGGTGCCCGGCTCCGCCCGGGGCGTGGTGGCCACGACCCCGGCGCCCGACCGCCGGTGCAGGGCGAAGGTGGTGACGGCCGCTCCCGCGGCCTCGAAGGCCGGGCGGCCCCGGCCGATCGTGGTCCGGTGGCGGAGGTGGCGGTAGCCGTCCGGCAGGGGTCCGAGCCGGGTGGCGCCCACTTCGCGGTAGGTGAAGGTGCCGGTCTTCATACGGCGGTCTCCTTGAGTCGTCGCCAGGACAGGATCGAACAGAGGGCGAACCCGAGGGCGTTGCCGAGGCCGTGCGTGGCCGCCATCCAGGTGAGGGTGGGACGGGGAAGCCCGGTGGCCTCGCCGAGCGCCCAGCTCAGCGCGAGGACCATGGTCGCCGCCAGCACACCGGAGGAGGCGGCGAGCAGGGCGCGCGTGTACCGGTCCCGCGCGCCGGGTCTGATGTCGCGCCAGGTCAGCACCGCGACCGTCCACATGCCCGCGGTCAGGACGACCGCCCCGGCCAGCTCGGTCGCCTCGCCGGTGAAGTAGCCGATCAGGACCGTCAGGGTGCCGAGGGGGACGCTCAGCGCGGCGAACCGGCCCGCGGGGCCGGGCACCGTACGGCAGACCAGGCCGGCGGTGAGCGCCGCGGCGAAGCCGGCGAAGTGGAAGTGCGCGACCGTCAGCCGCAGGACCGTCAGGTCGAAGCCGAGCAGATGGTGTCCCCACCGCTCCGCGACCAGACAGACCCCGGCGATCGAGGGGGTCACGAGCGCGGTGAGCGCCGCCACCTCGGCCGGGGCCGGGGTCAGGGTCCGGCTTCTGACGGCGCGGAGCAGGGCGAGCGGGACCAGGGCCAGGGTGGCCAGGGCGTAGCAGACGGCGAGCGTGGTGGCCGGCGCTCCGCGCGGCAGCCAGAGGGAGAGCGCGCCCAGCAGGCCCGGCAGGGGCCACAGGCGGCGTAGCGCCCGCAGTCCAGAGGTGGCGGGCCCCTCCGGGGTCTCCAGCAGCCGCAGCCCCAGCGGCACGATCGCCAGCATGCCGACCGTCACGATCAGGCTGACCAGCACGGACATCCCACGCCACCCCCGAAGTTGAACGCGTTCATTTTCTTCGTCGAGCGTAGGCCGTTTATTGAACGTGTTCAAGTCCCGGGCGCGTCGGGTGCGTCCGGCTTGCGAGGGGTCGGTGGACCCGGCAGATATAGGGGGACATGCACGGAGGAAGAGGCGGGAGATTCTGGTGCGCTCACCCATCGGTCGACGGAATGCCGCGCTCGTCGCGCTGTCCGCGGGCGTTCTGATCACGGCGGGCTGCGGGTGGGGCGGCGGTAGTGGTGGCGGCGGCGGTGATGGCGGGCAGAGTGCGCCGAGCGGCAAGGACCTGCACTTCCAGGCCGTCGCGGCCCCCGGCCCCGACCCGTTCACCTCCTCCACCGCCGCGGCTCAACCCGTCCCCGTGGTCCCGCGCGCCGCCGCGGCCCCGGCGGAGCGCGGCGCGCGCGGGGCCGCGGGGCCGGAGGCCCCGCAGGGGCGGGAGGGGGCGCGCGGCGCGACCGCGGGCACCCGGACGCCGCGCGCCCTGCCCGGCTCCACCCCCGGCCTCTACGGCGGCTCCCCGTCGGCCAGTTGCGACGTGGAGCGGCAGGTCGCCCTGCTCGCCGGGGACCCGGCGAAGGCCCGCGCCTTCGCCCGGGGTGCGGCGCTCGGCCAGGCGCCCGTCCCCGACTTCCTGCGCGGGCTGACCCCCGTGGTCGTACGGGCGGACGTCCGGGTCACGGCCCACGGCTACCGTGACGGAGCCGCCTCCGCCTTCCAGTCCGTCCTCCAGGCGGGCACCGCCGTCATGGTGGACGCGTACGGCATGCCCAGGGTGCGCTGCGCGGGCGGCAGCCCGCTCGGCGCACCGGTCGCCGCCCAGGGCTCCGTCCGCTACCGGGGCAAGCCCTGGCGGGGCTACGACGCCAACCGGGTCGTCGTCGTCCACCGCGCCCCGCGCCCCCTCGACGCGCTGGTCATCGTGGACCTGGTCGACCACGCCTGGATCGAGCGGCGGATCGGCACCGACGGCGGTGAGGACCGGACCCCCGGGACGCCGCCGCCGTACGCCCCGGACGCCGACATCACCGACCCCGAGGCGGTGAAGGCGCCGGGAGCGGTCACGTCCGGCACCGTCACCGGCCGCGCGGAGTCCGCGCCCCCCGGCGGCGGTGCCTCGCCGTCGGGCGCCCCGGACCGCCAGGGGCGGCCCGCCGTACCGGACGAGCCGCAGGTCCCCGCGGACGAGGTGGAGCTGATGCCGGAGGCCGACCCCGGTGGTGGCCCCGGCGGGGTGCCGCCCGGTGGTGACGACCTCGCCCCGCCCGCGGACGAACCGCTCCCGCCGGAGCCCGACGTGCCGCCGGAGCCCGGTGCGCCGGTCCTGCCCGACGAGCCGGCGGGCACGGACGCGTTCCCGGGCTGAGCGTGCCGGCCGGGCCGGCCGTGCGGTCCCGGGGCGCCGGGATCACTCGAAGAATCCGACAAATGATGACAGAGTGTCCACATGGTTGAACGGGTAGCGGGTCCCCTGTCGCTCCCCGACGACTGGCCCGCCCACGCCGACATCAGCCTGTCCCTCAACCGGATGGGCACCTTCGACTGGGACCTCGACAGCGGCCGGCTGCATCTCGACGCCCCGGCCCTCGACGTCTTCGACCTCTGCCCCGACGAGTACGACGGCCGCCCCGGGGGACTGGAGACCCGGGTCCCGCCCACCGAGTCCATCCATCTCGACGAACTGGTCTCCCAGGCGCTCCGGGACGGCAGTGAGGGGTACGGCTCGTACTTCCGCGTCCGGCGGCGGGACGGCAGCCTGCGCTGGACCCACGTCCAGGGCGTCATCCGCCGCGACACCGCGGGCCGGGCCCACCGCGTGATCGGTCTCGTCCGCGACGCGGCCCAGGAGCTGGCCGACTCCGCCGCGCGCCATGAACTGGGCACCCTGCGGCGGGTGGGTGCGGGCGTCGTCGAGTCCACCACCGCCGCGCTCGCCCACGCCAGGACCGTCCAGGACGTCATCGACGTCCTCAAGCAGTCCCACGGGCTGGCCCACCTCGGCGCCAGCAGTCTGGTCATGGGTCTGGTGGACGCGGGCCGCATCCATCTGGTCGCCGAGGGGCCCGAGGGCTCCTACGTACCGGGCACCCGGATCACCCGTACCGACGAGGCGTACCCGATGAGCGAGGTGGTGCGCACGCTCCTGCCCCGCTTCATCGAATCCGCCCAGGAGTTCGCGGACGGCTACCCCATGCTCTGGCCCTCCATCGAGGACCTCGGCATCAACGCCGCCGCCTATCTGCCGCTGATCGCGCAGGCGCGGCCCATCGGGGCGCTCGGGCTGCTCTACCGCGACCGGATCGGCTTCAGCGCCGAGGACCGCAATCTGCTCGTCGCGCTCGGCAGCAGCATCGCGCAGAGCCTCCAGCGCGCCGTGCTCTTCGAGCAGGAGCACGACCTCGCGGAGGGGCTGCAGCAGGCGATGCTGCCGCGCAGGATCCCGGCCGTGCCGGGCGCCGAGATCGCCGTACGCTACCGCTCCGCGCGGCTCGGCCGGGACATCGGCGGCGACTGGTACGACGTGATCCCGCTGCCCGGCGGCCGGGTCGGGGCGGTCATCGGGGACGTCCAGGGCCATGACACCCACGCCGCCGCCGTGATGGGACAGCTCAGGATCGTGCTGCGCGCGTACGCCGCCGAGGGGCACGAGCCCGCCACCGTGATGGCCCGCGCCTCGGTCTTCCTCCACGAACTGGACACCGACCGCTTCGCGACCTGCACCTACGCGGAGGCCGACCTGACGACCGGGGTCATCCAGCTCGTCCGGGCCGGCCATGTCGATCCGCTGCTCAGGGACACCGACGGGAGCTGCCGCCGGCTGCCGCTGCCCGGCGGGATGCCGCTCGGGCTCTCCGCCGCCTTCGGCGGGCTCGACTACCCCGTCGAGACCGTCGAGCTGGACCCGGGGCAGACCCTGCTGCTCTACACCGACGGCCTCGTGGAGCAGCCGGGCGCCGACCTCGACGACGGGATGCAGCTGCTGGCCACGCTGGTACGGGACGGGCCGCGCGATCTCCAGCACCTCGCCGACCGGCTCTGCGAGGTGGTGGACGCGCGCGGCGGCGAGGACGACGTCGCCGTCCTGCTGCTGCGCCGTGGCGGTACGCGCGCCCCGCGCTCCGGCGGCCGGCTCCACCAGCGGGTCGCGCGGGACGACGCCGAGGGGCTGGCCACCGCGCGTCACATGATCAGGGCGGCGGTCACCGCCTGGGGCGCCCGGGAGCGCTCCGACGCGATCGAACTGGCCGCCGACGAGCTGATCACCAACGCCCTGGTGCACACCGACGGCGGCGCGACCGTGGTGGTCCGGGTGCTGCCGCGGACGGAGCGGTGGGAGCCGGGACGCCCGGGGGAGGGGCTGCCGGGAACCGGGCCGCCGGGGGCCGTGCCGTCGGAGCCGGAGCCGTTGCTGGAGCGGCCAGGGACGGGCCGGCGGCTGCGGGTGGAGGTCGAGGACGGGTCGAGCGCCCTGCCGCACCGCCGCGATGCCGGGGAGTCCGGTCTCTCCGGGCGCGGACTCGTGCTCGTGGACGAACTGGCGGACGACTGGGGCGTGGAGTCGCGCGGCAGCGGCAAGTGCGTATGGTGCGAATTCGCCGTCCCTGACCGGCCGGGGCACTGAACGGATTCCCCGACCACAGCCGATAGATCGGACAGGTCGGCGCGGAAAATTCCCCAAAGGCTGCCTCAAGGGTGTTGACGTCCTCAGTCATCCGATGAATATTCGTCGTGATCGACGACCGACGGACGTCGGCACACGGGAGGCGGCAGCGGTATGCGGCACACCACGCTCGGGACCGGCACGGTCCCGGTGACCGGCCTGTCCTTCGGGGCGGCCGGGATCGGCAATCTCTACACCCCGGTCGGCCCCGGGCAGGCGCGCGACGCCGTCGACGCCGCCTGGGACGCGGGCATCCGGTACTTCGACACCGCGCCCCACTACGGCCTCGGCCTCTCCGAACGGCGACTCGGCGAGGCGCTGCGAGAGCGGCCACGGAACGCGTACACGCTCTCCACCAAGGTCGGCCGGATCCTCGAACCGGTCGCGGGCGCCGACACCACCGCGCTCGGAGACCTCCCCGACGACCTCGCCCACGGCTTCGCCGTACCGGCCACGCACCGCAGGGTGTGGGACTTCAGCGCCGACGGCGTACGCCGCTCCGTCGAGGAGAGCCTGACCCGGCTCGGCCTCGACCGGATCGACATCGTCTATCTCCACGACCCCGACGATCACGCCGAGGAGGCCTTCACCCAGGCGTACCCGGCGCTGGAGCGGCTGCGCGCCGAGGGCACCGTCGGCGCCATCGGCGCCGGGATGAACCAGACCGCGATGCTCACCCGTTTCCTGCGCGAGACCGACGCCGATGTCGTCCTGTGCGCGGGCCGCTTCACCCTGCTCGACGGGTCGGCGCTCACCGAACTGCTTCCCGAGGCCACGGCGCGCGGCAGGAGCGTCGTGGTCGGCGGGGTCTTCAACTCCGGGCTGCTCGCCGACCCGCGCCCCGGCGCGACGTACGACTACACCGCCGCGCCGCCCGCCCTGCTCGACCGGGCCCTGCGCATGGACGCCGTCACCCGGCGGTACGGCGTCCCGCTGCGCGCCGCCGCCCTCCACTACCCCCTGCGCCATCCGGCCGTCGCGAGCGTCCTGGTCGGCACCAGATCCGCCGCCGAGGTACGGGACACCGCCGCGCTCGCCGGCCTGACCCTCCCCGACGACCTCTGGGCCGAACTGCGCGCCGAGGGACTGCTCACCGAGAACGGAGACCCCGCATGAGAGTCGCCCTGCACACCAAGGTCCGCGCCGACCGTGTCGAGGCGTACGAGGAGGCCCACCGCGAGGTGCCCGCCGAACTCACCGCCGCGATCCGCGCCGCGGGCGCCACCTCCTGGACGATCTGGCGCAGCGGCACCGACCTCTTCCACCTGCTGGAGTGCGCGGACTACGCGGCCCTGCTCGCCGCCCTGGACCGGCTCCCGGTCAACATCGCCTGGCAGGCACGGATGGCCGATCTCCTCGACGTCGTCCACGACTACTCCGAAGGCGGCGCGGACGCCGGACTGCCCGTGGTGTGGCAGCTGTGACCGCGATGACCCCCGCCCCCGTCGTCGACGCCCACCACCATGTCTGGGACCTGTCCGTACGCCCCCAGGAGTGGATCACCGGCAGCCGGATGGACCCCATCCGCCGGAACTTCACCCTGGAGGAACTGACCGTCGAGACGCGGGCCGCCGGGGTGGGCGCCACCGTCCTCGTCCAGACCGTCGCCGTCGCCGCGGAGACCCCCGAGTTCCTGGCCCTCGCCGACGGCAGCGATCTCGTGGCGGGCGTCGTCGGCTGGACCGATCTCACCGCGCCCGGCGTCGCCGACACCCTCGCCGCGCTGCGCGCCCGCCCCGGCGGCCACACGCTGGTCTCCGTACGCCATCCGGTGGAGGGCGAGGCCGACCCGGAGTGGCTGCTCCGACCCGACGTGCTGCGCGGGCTGGCCGCCGTCGCGGACGCGGGGCTCGCGTACGACCTGCTGGTGCGCCCCCACCAGCTTCCCGCCGCGATCCGGGCCGCCCGGTCGCTGCCGGGGCTCACCTTCGTCCTCGACCATCTCGCCAAACCGCCCGTCGCCGAGGGCCGTACCGCCCCCTGGGCCGAGCTCCTGCGGGAGCTGGCCGCCCTGCCCAACACCGTCGCCAAACTCTCCGGGCTGGTCACCGAGGCGGACTGGGACTCCTGGCGGGCCGAAGACCTGCGCCCGTACGCGGACATCGCGCTCGACGCCTTCGGGCCCGAGCGGCTGATGTTCGGCTCCGACTGGCCGGTGTGCCGGCTGGCCGCACCGTACGGCGACGTCCTCGACGCGGCGCGCACGGTCACCGACGGGCTCTCCGCGGCCGAGCGCGACGCCGTCTTCGGGGGCACCGCGCGCCGCGTCTACACCCTCTGAACCGGGTCCGTCTCCTCCCCGGCGGCGGCCCGCGCGAAGGCGTCCCGCACCTCGTCGGGGAACCGGTCGAGACCGAGCAGCCCGGTGACCGAACCGGTCGCCAACGCGTGCCAGGTGCCTGCCCGGCGCAGCATCGGGTGGTCGCCCCCGGCGAGGAGCACGGCACACGCCTCCGCGCCCGCCTCCCTGGCACGGGCGGCCAGTGCCACGCTCTCCCGGGGATCCGTCGTCCGGTCACGGTCGCCGTGCAGCAGGACGATCCGGCGGCCGGCGAGATGGTCCACCGGCTCACCCGGCGGGCACCACGGGGCGAGCCCCACCACGCCGATGACCTGCTCGCGCGCGGCGGCGGCCAGCACCGCGCGCCCGCCCATCGAGTGGCCCACGAGCACCACGGGCACCGGTCCGACCAGCTGCTCCAGCTCGTCCAGCGCCCGCCGGGCGTCCCGGGCCGCGTCGGCGCGGGTCCCGTTCCACCCCCGGTGGCGGTAGCGGACCCGGCCCACCACCACGTCGTACCCCTCGGTGGCGCGGAGCACCGCGCGGGTGAACGGCCGCATCCGGATCCCCGGCGGATTGAGCCGGCTGGGCGGACGCTCGCTCTCCGAGCGTCCGCCGTGCAGCATCAGGACGACGGCGCGGGGGCGCGCGGCCGTCCTGTCGAGGACGAGCGCGGGCCGGACGGCGGCTCGCCGGTCGCTTTCTGGCACGTGGGCCTTCCTTCCTGCGGGTGCTGGGAGCCCCGGTGGCGGGCGCCCCTTCCCGGACGATTCGGAGCCGCGGCGGCCCCGGACGCCTCCCGGCCCCCCGGTGTGCCGTGGATCACCCGTACCAACGGAGCGAACCCCGCCGGGCGTTCCCCGGGGCCCTGCGGCACGCTGGAACCATGCCGGAAGTACCCGAGGTCGAAGCGCTGCGCACGTTTCTCGACGGCCACCTGGTCGGCAAGGAAATCGTCCGTGTCCTGCCGCTGACGGTCAATGTCCTCAAGACCTACGATCCGCCGCTCTCGGCGCTCGAAGGCACCACGGTCACCGCCGTCGCCCGCCACGGCAAGTATCTCGACATCGTCACCGCGGGCACGGGCGGTACAACCGCGGGCACGGGCGGTACGGGGGACGACGTGCTGCACCTCGCGGTCCATCTGGCCCGCGCGGGCTGGCTGCGCTGGAAGGACGCGTTCTCCGGCGCGCCGCCGCGCCCCGGAAAGGGGCCGCTCGCCTGGCGGACCGTGCTGGCCGAGGGCGACGGCTTCGACCTGACCGAGGCGGGCACCACCAAGCGCCTCGCCGTCCACCTCGTCCGCGATGTGGCGGACGTCCCCGGCATCGCCCGGCTCGGCCCCGATCCGCTCGCCGCCTCCTTCGACCGCGCCGCGTTCGGCCGGCTGCTCGCCGGTGAACGGCGCCGGATCAAGGGCGCCCTGTGCGACCAGCGGCTCCTCGCGGGCATCGGCAACGCCTACAGCGACGAGATCCTGCACGCCGCGCGGATGTCGCCGTTCAAGCCGGTGAAGAACCTCTCCGAGGACGAGGTCACCGAGCTGTACGAGGCGCTGCGCACCACCCTCGGCGACGCCGTCGAGCGCTCGCGCGGGGTGGCGGCGGGAGGGCTCAAGGCGGAGAAGAGGACCGGGCTGCGGGTGCACGGCCGTACCGGCGAGGCATGTCCCGTCTGCGGGGACACCATCAGGGAGGTCTCCTTCAGCGACTCCTCGCTCCAGTACTGCCCCACCTGCCAGACGGGCGGCAGACCGCTCGCCGACCGCAGGATGTCCCGGCTGCTCAAATAGGCGGGGCGGGGGACGTACCGAGGCGGTACGTACGCCGCCGTCAGCCGCCGCCGATCCGTACCACCACACGGCCGTCCCCGGCCCGTACCTCGAAGTGGTCGATCTCGCCGGGACGCATCGACGCACCGCCGCGGGTGATCAGCCGCTCGCCGTCCTCCGTACGGGACGCCCAGCTCGTCACCGTCTCCCTGGAGCCGTCCACGCCCACGGCGATCAGCGCGCAGACCCCGGTGACGGCGGGCCGCACCAGCTCCAGATCGACGTTCGTGCCCCAGTCGGTCTCCGTCGTCGTCACCATCGCCGCCGTCCCCTTCGTATGGTCCGACGCCGTCCACTGGGCGCTCGCCGCGGGGCCCGCGACCGTCGTCCGCGTCACCCCGAGGACGGTGAGCGGACCGCCCATCACCAGCGCCGCCGCCACGGCCGCCAGCGCGAGCCGGCGCCTGCGGCCGCGCCGCCGCCCCTCCGCCGTGCGGCCGAGCAGCCGCGACAGCATCTCCGGGCCCGCGACGACGACCGGCGCCATTCCGGCCGGGGTCTGCCGCGCGTAGAGGTCGAGCTGTGTCTTCACCCCGCCGAAGTCACCCAGCGACAGGGTGCACCGCGGGCACTCCATGAGGTGATCCTCGAAGCGAAAGGCGTCCGCGGCGTTGAGCACGCCCAGGGCGTAGGCGCCGACATCGCGATGGAGGTCCAAGGTCCGCATGGTCTCTGGTACGCGGCGGAGCGCCGAATCACTCAAAGAACCGCGGTCGACCACTTACACTCCGGCGTCCTACACTCCGGCGTCATGCTGCGCGTACTGGCTGTGGACGACGAAGAACCGGCCCTGGAGGAGCTCCTCTACCTGCTCAGAGCCGATCCGCGGATCCGCCGCGCCGAGGGCGCCACCAGCGCGACCGAGGCGCTGCGCGGGATCGGCGCGGCGCTCGACGCCGGGCCCGACGACGCGGCCGCCGTCGATGTCGTCTTCCTCGACATCCACATGGCCGGACTGAGCGGACTCGACGTCGCCCGGCTGCTCGCGGGGTTCGCCGAGCCCCCGCTGATCGTCTTCGTCACGGCCCACGAGGGCTTCGCCGTCCAGGCGTTCGACCTGAAGGCCGTCGACTACGTCCTCAAGCCCGTCCGCAGGGAGCGGCTGGCGGAGGCCGTACGCCGGGTCGCCGAGCTGGTGGGGGAACGCGCCCCGATCGCCGCCCCGGCCGCCGACCAGATAGCCGTCGAACTGGGCGGGGTGATCCGCTTCGTCGCCGTCGACGACATCGCCTACGCCGAGGCGCAGGGAGACTACGCCCGGCTGCACACCGGCACCGGCAGCCATCTCGTGCGGATCCCCCTGACCACGCTGGAGGAGCGCTGGCGGGCGCGCGGGTTCGTACGGATCCACCGCCGCCACCTCGTCGCGCTGGCCAGGATCGACGAGATGCGGCTGGACGCGGGCGCGATGAGCGTGCGCGTCGGCGACGCGGAGCTGGCCGTCAGCCGCCGGCACGCCCGCGCGCTGAGGGATCTGCTGATGCGGCAGACCGGTCGCTGACCAGGGCCTTCCCCTTGGATCACCGGGCTGCGTACACTCCGGGCGCGAGCCGTCGCCGAACCGGGGGGCGGCACGGAGGGCGCGGCGGTACGAGAAGTACGGCGGGGGAGGAGACACCATGGTCGGGGAGCCCGCGGCGCCGCGCCGCGAGATCGTCACCGGGGAGCCCCGGCGCGTACGGCCCCTGCCGCGCTACCGCGCCCAGGCGGAGATCGCCGAGCAGACCGCGCTCGGCGACGCGTACGTCCGCTCCCTGATGCGCAGTCAGCTACGGGCCGCGCTCACCGCGTTCGCGGTCCTCGCCCTCGTCGCGGGCACCCTGCCCCTCGCCTTCGCCACACTGCGCGACGCCACCGCCGTCTGGGTCGTGCTGGGCTTCGCCGCCTACCCGCTGCTCACGCTGCTCGCCTGGTGGTACGTACGGCGCGCCGAGCGCAACGAGCGCGACTTCGCCCGGCTGGTGAAGGGCCGGCCCGTTCCGTGAGCCAGAGCCACCCGGCGGTGGCGATCGCCCTCGTCGTCCTCGCCACCGTCCTCGTCGGCGGATTCGGGCTGCGGATCTCCCGTACCACCTCCGACTTCTACGTCGCCTCCCGCACCGTCGGACCGGCCCTCAACGCCGCCGCGATCAGCGGTGAGTACCTCTCCGCCGCCTCCTTCCTCGGGGTCGCCGGGCTGGTGCTGCTGCACGGCCCCGACATGCTCTGGTACCCCGTCGGCTACACCGCCGGTTATCTCGTGCTGCTCGTCTTCGTCGCCGCGCCGCTGCGCCGCTCGGGCGCGTACACCCTGCCCGACTTCGCGGAGGGGCGGCTGGAGTCACGGGCGGTGCGACGTCTGGTGAGCGTCTTCGTGGTCGGCGCGGGCTGGCTCTACCTCGTCCCGCAACTCCAGGGCGCCGGGCTGACGTTGAAGATCCTCACCGGAGCGCCCGACTGGTTCGGCGGGGTGCTCGTCTCCCTCGTCGTGGTGGTGGCCGTCGCGGCGGGCGGGATGCGCAGCATCACCTTCGTGCAGGCGTTCCAGTACTGGCTCAAGCTCACCGCGCTGCTCGTGCCCGCGATCTTCCTGCTGCTGGCCTGGCAGGGCGACGGCCGGCCGCCGGTGGACCTCGATCTGACCGGCGCCGTCGCCGGACGCGCGGACCATCCCCTGTACGCGACGTACGGGCTGATCGTGGCGACCTTCCTCGGCACGATGGGGCTGCCCCATGTCGTCGTCCGCTTCTACACCAGCCCCAACGGGCGGGCCGCCCGCCGCACCACCGTGTTCGTCCTGGCGCTGATCGGCGCGTTCTACCTGCTGCCGCCCGTCTACGGCGCGCTGGGCCGGCTGTACGTGCCCGAACTCCCGCACGGCGCGTACGCCGACGCCGCCGTCCTGCTGCTGCCGGAGCGTGCGATCGGCGGGCTCGGCGGGGATCTGCTGGGCGCGCTCGTCGCGGGCGGGGCGTTCGCCGCGTTCCTGTCGACCGCCTCGGGGCTGACGACGGCCGTCGCGGGGGTACTCACCCAGGACGTGCTCCCCTCGCGCGGCGTACGGGACTTCCGGCTGGCGACCCCGCTCGCCATGGCCGTCCCCCTCGGCGGCTCCCTGCTGGTCAGCGGGATCCCCGTGGCGGACTCCGTCGGGATGGCCTTCGCGGTCTCCGCGTCGTCGTTCTGCCCCCTGCTGGTGCTCGGGATCTGGTGGCGGCGGCTCACCCCGCCCGGCGCGATCGCGGGGCTGCTGCTCGGCGGTGGTCTCGCGTTCGCGGCGACGGTGATCACGGTGAGCGGAACGGTACGGTCCGGCTGGCCGCACGCGCTGCTGGCCTGGCCCGCCGTGTGGTCCGTACCGGTCGGCTTCCTCGCGATGATCCTGGTGTCCCTGGCCACCCGGAGCCGGATACCGCCCGGTACCAACGCCGCCATGACACGCTTCCACCTCCCGGAGGCCCTGATGCCGGGTGGCCGGGACAGCACAGGAGGTACGCGATGAGCGGAGCTGGGGGAGGCGCGCCATGAGCGGAGCCGCTGGGGGTGCCCGATGAGCGGAGCCGCCCTCGCCGTGCTGATCGTGCTCGGTCCGCTGCTCCTCGCGGGCGGCTTCGTCCTCGGCCGCCGCACCGCGCGCCCCGAGCGGACCAGCGACGTCGGTACCCCCGTCGAGCACGCCACCTTCGAGACCCTGCACACCGCGTCGCTCGCCGCGCCCCCGCTGCGGGCGGGTCTCACCGAGGAGAGCGCCCGCAAGGCCGCCCACCGGCTGCGCTCCCTGCTCGGCACGGACGCGCTCTGCCTCACCGACCGGGAGCGGGTCCTCGCCTGGGACGGGCGCGGCGGCCACCACGCCGAGCGGGCGATGGAGCGGGCCGGGGAACTGCTCGCCAGCGGGCGCGGCACGGCCTTCAGCGACGGCTGCGACGATCTCGACTGCCCACTGCGCTGGGGCGTGGCCGCCCCGCTGACCGTCGACAACCGTGTGCTCGGCACCCTGATCGCCTACGCGCCGCGCGAGTCCGCGGTCCTGGCCCGCGCGGTCGGCGAGGTGGCCCGCTGGGTCTCCGTCCAGCTCGAACTCGCCGAGCTGGACCGTTCCAGGACCCGGCTGATCGAGGCGGAGATCAAGGCGCTGCGGGCGCAGATCTCCCCGCACTTCATCTTCAACTCGCTCGCCGCGATCGCCTCGTTCGTGCGTACCGACCCGGAGCGGGCCCGTGAACTCCTGCTGGAGTTCGCGGACTTCACCCGCTACTCGTTCCGCAGGCGCGGCGAGTTCACCACCCTCGCCGACGAACTCCACTCCATCGACCAGTATCTGGCCCTCGTCCGGGCCCGGTTCGGTGAACGGCTCTCGGTCACCCTGCAGATCGCCCCCGAAGTACTGCCCGTGGCCCTGCCGTTCCTCTGTCTCCAGCCGCTCGTCGAGAACGCCGTCAAGCACGGCCTCGAAGGAGCGGCGGCGGCCACGACGAGCCGTATCACCATCAGCGCGCTCGACGCGGGCGCCGAGGCGGAGGTGGTGATCGAGGACGACGGCGTCGGCATGGAGCCGGACCGGCTGCGCCGGATCCTGCGCGGCGAGGGCGACGCGTCCACCGGCATCGGGCTGCTCAACGTGGACGAGCGGCTGCGCCAGGTCTACGGCGACGCGTACGGCCTGGTCATCGAGACCGGGATCGGCGCGGGCACGAAGATCACGGTACGGGTGCCCAAGTACCGCGCGGGGGTGCACGGCACCTGAGCGGCGGTCGCTCCGCCCCCGGGCCCACGGGGGCCGGGGGCACCGGCGCGGCGGCCGGGGCGCGGGGGTCAGAAGAGATGGATCGCGAGATGGCCCAGCGGCAGCCCGAGCTGCCAGGCCGGGGTCCACACCCGGGGCCCCGCCTCCTCTCCCGGGAACTCTCCCGTGAACTCCACGGCCGGCTGCCCCGTGGAACCTCCCGAGCGGAGCGTGGTCCCGTGCGGGGGCGCCACCGCGTCGAGGTCGGGCGCCAGCAGCTCCGTCTCCTCCAGCCAGCGCCAGGCGTTCCCGGCCAGCGCCAGATCGGGGTCGCGGACCTCCGAGGCCGACTCGAAGTCGGCCGCCTCCAGCAGGTCCAGGCGTCCGCACACCCAGTCCCGCCAGGACGTCCCGTACGCCGTCAGTGAACGCCACTCCTCCATCCTGGCCACGACACGCGGTCCGCCCACCGAGCCGTCCGAGAGGAAAATCGTCAGGGCGAGCGCGTCCCGGCCCGCCCGGTACTCCAGCGTCGTCGGCGGCATCAGATCCCCGGTGCGCAGCAGCTCGTCGGCGATGTACTCGGCGTACATCCAAGCCATGGGCACCAGAAGGCCGCCGCCGGCCCCTTCGGTACATTCCGGACGCATTGCTTTTCCGCCTTCCTTTCCTCCCCCGAAGCGTGCTTAAGGGAGCATTGAACCGGCGGAGACCGCCCCGCGTGGCCAGAAGAGCAGGATCCGGCGGCGGACGGGAGCGGATTGTGACGGGTGAGGCCGAGAGTGACGCGCCCGGCGATGGAGCGGACGATTCCGGTCCGCATGTGCGGTCGCTTCTCGGCGCCTATGTGCTGGAAGCGCTGGAGCCGGCGGAGGACCGGCGGGTCGCGGACCACCTCGCGGGGTGCGACGCGTGCGGCGCCGCCTATCTGGAGGTGGCCGACGCGCCGTCACTGCTCGCGCTGCTGGCGGAGGACGACCTGCTGGCGGAGGACGGTCCGCGGTAGCCGGGCAGCTCGCGGGAGAGCGCCCGCAGGGCGTAGTACGAGCGGGACTTGACCGTGCCGGGCGGGATGCCCAGCGCCGACGCCGCCTCGTTCACGCTCAGTCCGCGGAAGTAGATCTGGGCCAGCACCGCGCGGTGCTCGCGGCTCAGCGTCCGGACCGCCTGGCGTACGTCGAGCGCCGCGACCGTGCTCTCCGTACGGTCCTCGGGGTCGGCGGCGGCGGCGAGGACCCCGTCGCCGACCTCCGGGGGGCGCGCCAGGCGTGATCTGCGCGCGTCGATCGCCAGCCTGCGGGCGACGGTGAAGAGCCAGGGCCGCATGGACTCGAAGGGGCCCTCGAACGCCTCGGGGTGGAGCCAGGCCCGTACCAGGGTCTCCTGGAGCAGATCCTCGGCGCGCTGGCGGTCGCCGTAGGTCAGCCCCAGCAGGAAGTTCAGCAGGGCGGGCCCGTGGTCGCGCTGAAGCTCCGTCAGCGCCCGCTCGTCGGTCGTCTCCGTGGCCGTGGTCATCGTGAACGCCCTTTCCCGTCGGGGTCGCTGTCCTGCGGTGTTCGCTGCCGCCTGCCGTATCCGAACGCATGGCGGCGCCGAGGGACAGGGAGCGCACCGAGGTCTGCGACGAGCGGTCGCTCACTGCGGCGAGTGGTGCGGTGAACGGTCGGACGGTGGTGTTCGGCCCCTTTCGGGCGTCCTGTCGGCTTGGCTCCTTGACATGTATTTATATGACTATATGGATTCATTGCGTTGGTATTCCGCCTTCTCGCCCCTTCACGGAAACCGGAGTCCGCCCGATGACCCAGCGCATGCGACAGGGAGCCGTGGCCGCCGCCGTTCTGCTCCTCGGCACCACGGCGGCCTGCACCGGCCCCGCACAGCCGCCCGCCCTCCACGGACCGCCGGGACACGGCTCCGCCCCGCAGCGCGGCTTCACCCTCGTCGCCTCGGGCGACGTCCTGCCCCACGACTCCGTCATCGCCTGGGGCAACGAGGCGGCCGACGACGGTGACGGCTACGACTTCCGGCCCATGCTCGCCGGGGTGAAACCGGTCGTGTCCCGGGCCGATCTGGCGATCTGTCACATGGAGACCGCGTACGGCGAGGAGGAGGGGCCGTTCTCCGGCTACCCGGCCTTCGTCTCCCCGCCCCAGCTCGCCGCCGGGCTGCGCGCGACCGGCTACGACTCCTGCTCCACCGCCTCGAACCACACACTGGACGACGGCGCCGACGGCGTACGCCGCACCCTCGACGCCTTCGACAAGGCCGGGCTGAAGCACGCGGGGTCGGCGCGCTCCGCCGCCGAGGCCCGCCGCCCCGCCCTGCTGACCGCGAACGGCGCCCGCGTCGCCCAGCTCGCGTACACCTACGGCACCAACGACCAGCCGCTTCCCGACGGGCAGCCCTGGGCCGTCAACCTCGTCGACGAGCGCCGGATCGTCGCCGACGCGCGCGCCGCCCGCGCGGCCGGCGCCGATGTCGTCGTGGTCAGCCTGCACTGGGGTACCGAATGGCAGACCGCCCCGGACGACGACCAGCTCGGCCTCGGGCGGAAGCTCACCGCGTCCCGCACCGGCGGCCGTCCCGACATCGACCTGATCCTCGGCACCCACGCCCATGTCCCGCAGGCGTACGAGAAGGTCAACGGGACATGGATCATCTACGGGATGGGCGACCAGGTCGCCGGCACGATGGCCGACGACGAGGGCGACCAGGACCCGCGCGGCAACCAGGGCTCGATCGGCCGCTTCACCTTCGCGCCGCCCGCCGCGCCGGGGCAGCGCTGGCGCGTCGAGAAGGCCGAGTTCGTCCCGGAGCTCATGGACCTCACGTCCGGCCGCGTCGTCAGCCTGCCGCGCGCCCTGCGCGACGAGCCGGACCGCGACGACTACGAGGAGGCCAGGTCGTCCATCACCTCGGCGGTGCTGAGCCGCGGCGCCGCCGCCGACGGACTGACCGAGGGCGACGGCTGACGGTACGGCGCACGCGGACGGCGGCGGGCTCCGGGCGCAAGCCCCCCCCCACGAGCCCCGGAGCAAGCCCCCTACGGGCCCCGGGTGCGACACGCCCCGAGGTCCCCGGGTGCGAGCCCCTACGGAACGACGGTCACCGGCCAGCGGCCCGCCTTGACCAGCCGTACCGCCACCGAGCCGACGAACCGGTGCCCCGCCGACTCCGACGCGCCGACCACCACCGCGTCCGCCGTCAGCTCCTCGGCCGCGGTGACCAGGCCGTTGTACGGGTCCCCGTGGAAGGTGTGGAACTCCCAGCGGACGTCCCAGGTGTCCTTGACCCGCTCCAGCGACCCGCGGATCTCGGCCACCAGCCCCTCGGCGATCTCCCCGGTGGCCTCGGCGACCGGGGCCCCCAGGGCGGCGCCCGCCGTCATCACCGGCTGTACGTAGACGATCGCCAGCAGCGCGTTCTGCCGCCGGGCGAGACCGCTCGCGTACGCGGCGGCACGGAACGAGGACTGGGAACCGTCCATACCGACGACGATCACCTTCGGGCCATCGGTCCCGCGTTCGAATCGGGTTGGCTGCTGAGTCACGGCACGCAGGTTATCCGCTCCCGACGGGCGGCCCGACGCCGGTCTGCCTAGAGTGCTGATCATGAGCGCCGGCGGACGAGGACGGGAGCGGGGACAGGGCAGGGGACCGGAGCACGGACGGGACCGGGTGCCGGAGCGGGGAAAGATCACGGGGACCGCACCCGACGGCCTCCTCGGCCGGGTGCCGGGCGCCCTCGCGATGTTCTTCGTCGGGCTCGGCGTGTACTGCGCCGCCATCGCGCTCATCGCCCCGCTGCGCCGGTTGCTCGCCCCCGTCACGCGCTTCCTCGACACCGTGGTCGTCCCCCTCAGCGCCAACCTCGCGTACGCCGTCTTCCTGCTGCTCCTGGCCGCGGCCATCGGCGCCAGGAAGAAGGTCGCCTGGTGGCTGGTGATCGTCTATCTGGGGCTGCTCGCCCTCAGCGATCTCCTGCTGCTGATGGCCCTCGCCGAGGGACAGTGGCTGCCCAACCTCCTGCTGTGCGCCGTCGCCGTCTCCGTACTCCTCCTGGCGCGCCGCCACTTCTACGCCGAGACACGCCACGGCGCGGTCCGCAGAGCGCTGCTCGTCCTGGTCCTCGGGCTGGCCGCCGGGGTGCTGGCCGGCTGGGGACTGGTCGCCGCCTTCCCCGGCACCCTCGTGGGCGGCCAGCGGCTGCTGTGGGCCGCCAACCGGGTGCTCGGCGGGCTGGTCTCCAGCGGCGCCTTCGACGGCACGCCGCCCCACCCCCTCTTCTTCCTCCTCGGCCTGTTCGGCGCCGTGGCCCTGCTGGCCGCCGCCGGCACCCTCTTCCGCTCGCAGCGCGTCGAATCCGCCCTGCACGGCGACGAGGAGCCCCGGATCCGCGCCCTGCTCGGGGCGTACGGAGCCCAGGACTCGCTGGGCTACTTCGCCACCCGCCGCGACAAGGCCGTCGTCTTCGCACCGGGCGGCAGGGCCGCCGTCACCTACCGCGTCGAAACCGGTGTCGCGCTCGCCAGCGGCGACCCGGTGGGCGACCGCGCCGCCTGGGCCCCCGCGATCGACGCGTGGCTCGGCCTCGCCAGACGCTACGCCTGGGCCCCGGCCGTGATGGGCGCCTCCGAGGACGGCGCCACCGCCTACGCGCGCGCCGGGCTCGGCGCGATCCAGCTCGGCGACGAGGCGATCCTCCTGCCGGACCGGTTCGACCTCGCGGGGCCGGGGATGCGGGTCATCCGGCAGGCCGTCGGCCGGGTCCGCAGGACCGGCGCCACCGCGACGATCCGGCGGCACTCCGCGCTCACCGGGCCGGAGAGGGCCCAGCTCGTCGAGCGAGCCGACGCCTGGCGCGACACCGACACAGAACGCGGCTTCTCCATGGCGCTCGACCGGCTCGGCGACCCGGCCGACGGTGACTGCCTGCTCGTCGAGGCGCGGGACGCCCGGGGCATCCTGATCGCCCTGCTCTCCTTCGTCCCCTGGGGCCGCGACGGCGTCTCCCTCGACCTGATGCGCCGCGACCGCGAAGCCCCCAACGGCGTCATGGAGTTCATGGTCGCCGAACTGTGCGACCACGCGCGCGAACTCGGCGTCCGCCGGATCTCGCTCAACTTCGCCGTCTTCCGCGCCGCCTTCGAGGAAGGCGCCCGGATCGGCGCGGGCCCCGTACTGCGGCTCTGGCGGAGACTGCTGCTCTTCTTCTCCCGGTGGTGGCAGCTCGAAGCCCTGTACCGCTCCAACGTCAAGTACCGGCCGCAGTGGTTCCCCCGCTTCCTCTGCTACGGCGACGCGGGCTCCCTCGCCCGGATCGCCCTCGCCTCCGGCATCGCGGAGGGCTTCGTCTCCGTCCCCGGCCTCGGCACCGCCCGGGGCCGGTGGCGCCGCCGTCCCCGCGGCGTCGCGGGACCGGCCGCCACCGCGGGACTGCCCGCCATCGAGGCGCTGCGGCTGCCAGGGCCCGACGCCGCCACGCGGGAGCGACGGACGCCCGAGCAGATACGGATCCGCCGCCGCAAGCTGGAGCGGCTGCGCGCGGAAGGCACCGACCCGTACCCCGTCGGGGTGGCGCCGCCCACCGCCACCCTGGCGGAGATCCGGGCCGCGCACCCCGCGCCGGCCGCGGGATCCCGTACCGGCGAACGGACCACCGTCGCCGGCCGGGTGATGGCGCTGCGCGACTTCGGCGGGGTCGTCTTCGCCGTCCTGCGCGACTGGTCGGGCGACCTCCAGCTCGCCCTGACCCGGGACACGGCCGGCGCCGGGTCGCTGCGCCGCTTCACCGCCGACATCGACCTGGGGGACCATCTCACCGCCACCGGCGAGATCGGCGCCAGCGACCGGGGCGAGCTCTCGGTCTTCGTCACCGACTGGCGGCTCACCGGAGCCTGTCTGCGCCCACTGCCCGACAAACGGCGCGGCCTCACCGACCCCGAGGCGCGGGTGCGGCACCGCGCGCTCGACCTGATCGTCAGACCCGACGCCCGTGCGGTCGTACGCGTACGCTCCGCCGTCGTCCAGGGGCTGCGCCAGGGGCTGCTCGAACGCGGCTACCTGGAGGTGGAGACGCCGATGCTGCAGCGGGTGCACGGCGGCGCCAACGCCCGGCCGTTCACCACCCACATCAACGCCTACGACCTCGACCTCACCCTGCGCATCGCGCCGGAGCTGTACCTCAAACGGCTCTGCGTCGGTGGCCTGGAGAAGGTCTTCGAACTCGGCCGCATCTTCCGCAACGAGGGTGTCTCGTACAAGCACAACCCCGAGTTCACCATGGTCGAGGCCTACCAGGCGTACGCCGACTACGACGTGATGCTCGACCTGACCCGCGAGCTGATCCAGGGCGCGGCGACCGCCGCCCACGGCGCGCCGGTCGCCCGTGGGACGGGCCCCGACGGCCGCCCCACCGAGGTGGACCTCTCGGGGCGCTGGCCGGTCAGGACGGTGTACGGGGCCCTCTCCGAGGCGCTCGGGGAGGAGATCGGCGCCGGCACCGGCGAGGCGGCGCTGCGCCGGCTCTGCGACCGCTCGGGCGTGCCGCACACCCAGGACGACACGCGAGGCGAGGTCGTGCTGGAGATGTACGAGCGGCTGGTGGAGGCGGAGACCCGGGAGCCCGTCTTCTACAAGGACTTCCCGACCGATGTCTCCCCGCTCGCCCGCCCCCACCGGGCCGATCCGCGGCTCGCCGAGCGGTGGGACCTCGTCGCGTACGGCATCGAACTGGGCACCGCCTACTCCGAGCTGACCGACCCGACGGAGCAGCGGCGGCGGCTCACCGCGCAGTCCCTGCGCGCCGCCGGCGGCGATCCGGAGGCGATGGAGCTGGACGAGGACTTCCTGGAGGCGCTGGAGTACGCGATGCCGCCCACCGGCGGTCTGGGCCTCGGTGTCGACCGGCTCGTCATGTTCCTCACCGGGCTGACCATCCGTGAGACACTGCCGTTCCCGCTGGTGCGCAAGGTCTGAAGCGTGCTCCGTTCCCTCATCCCATCGGGTGTTTTACCCGGGATAACCAGTGTTGATGAACGGCGTGGAGCATCCGCCGTACGAACCATTGGTCATGAAAAAGGATCAGATGATTCTGGGGCGCCGTGGGGCGCTGCGGATCGCCGCCTGTCTCGGCGTCGCGGTCACCGCCCGGCTGCTGAGCACCGGAGAGGCCGGGACACCCGGCCGCCCCGCCGGGCCGCCGCCCGCGGCCGGGCCGGGCGCGCCGGTCCCGGTGCGGGACGCGCCCGTGACAGGCGCCGCGGGGCCGCCGGCCGGCCTGGGGGCGCGCCCCTCCGCGTACCGGCTCCAGCCCCTGACCGAAGGGGCGCAGAACGGCCTCGGCAGACCCCTGCCCCCTGTTCGCCGCAAGCCCTTCCTGGAACTGCCCGAACTGGGCCACACCATGGTGCTCACCTTCGACGACGGACCGGACCCCGCGTACACCCCCGGGATCCTGCGCACTCTGCGCGACCACGATGTCCGCGCGATGTTCTTCGTCTGCGGAGAGATGGCCGACGTCCACCGCGACCTGCTGCGGGAGATCGCCGACGACGGCCATGTCATCGGTAACCACTCCTGGTCGCATCCGCAGATGACCAAGCTCACCCGCTCCGGCATCCGTGGTGAGCTGGAGCGGACCCGCGAGGTGATCGAGGAGACCGTCGGAGCCGCGCCGCTCTGGTACCGCGCGCCGTACGGCGCCTGGAACCGGCACTCCTTCGAACTCGGCGCGGAGATGGGCATGGAACCGCTCGCCTGGACGGTCGACTCCCTCGACTGGACCACGCCCGGCACCGGCACGATCGTCCGCAGGGTGCTGGACGGCGCGGGCCCGGGCGTCGTCATCCTCTCGCACGACGCGGGCGGCAACCGTTCGCAGAGCGTGACGGCGCTGCGCCGGTATCTGCCCCGGCTGCTGGACGAGGGCTACCGCGTCGCGGTGCCGCACCGCTGAACCGCGACGCGGCGGGGGACGGGGGTGTACGGGTACAGAGGGGTACGTGGGTAACGGGGGGTACGTGGGTACGGGGCCGGCTCCCGTGGCGGGGGCCGGCCCCGTACCGTTCAGCGGGTGGAGACCATGCGGGCGAAGACGACGACGTTGCCGTCGTACCCCCTTGTCCTGGAGTAACCGCCGCCGCAGGTGATCACCCGCAGCTCGGCGTGGCCGGTGTCGCCGTAGACCCGGGAGCCGGGGAAGTCGTTCTTCGAGAAGACCTCGACCCCGTAGACCTCGAACACGGCGGTGCTGCCGTCGTACCGGTCGACCTCGACGTGCCGGCCCTTGGCCACCGCGCCCAGACCGTAGAAGACGGTGGGACCCGCCTGGTTGTCGACATGGCCGACGACCACGGCCGTACCGCGCTGCCCCGGTGACACCCCGTTCTGGTACCAGCCGGCCAGATTGGGGTCCTGCGGGGGCGGCGCGGCGATCCATCCGTCCGGGTCGAGCCCCACGTCCATCACCGGTGCGTCCACCTTGATCGCCGGAATGCGGATCCGGGACATCGGGGCGTACGGCAGCGGCTTGATGTCCGGCAGCGCGGAGGTGGCCAGCGCGGCCGGGTCGGGTCTGCTGGCCGGCGCCGCCGCGGACGCCGGTTGCGGAGGTCCCAGCGGTACGTCCAACCCGTTGCGCATCAGGGCGATCCCCGTGAGCATGACGAGAGCCAGTACGCCCCAGGGCGAGCGCTTCCTCGACTCCGGGGCATGGTGGTCCTGGCCCATATTTCTCCCTTCGTGGGCAGCCTGCAGGCACGGTAAGGGCGCGGGGCCCGACCGGCGATCAGTGGCGGGCGAACGGGTGGTACGGGCGTCCGTGATGCCCCAACCGGGTCACCGGGACGCCCCAACCGAGTAATCCGCCCGACAAAATTTCTGACGGTCCGTGACCTGCGGCTCCGCCCGGCCGGGGCCCTTTCCTACGGCGTGTCGGCGTACTCGCGCGTACCGGGTCGAAATGCGCGCTTCCGGTTGCCCGGTGAGGGTTCGTCATGGAAGGCGTTCTCGTCGAATTTCCCGGAGCGCCGCTTTGGGGCGCCTTCCGCTGGAGGTTCAACGATGCGTGCTTCACGCGCTCTCGCGGTGACCGCGACCGCCTGCGCGGCCGTGGCGCTCTCCGCTCCGCTGGCCGGCGCCACCAATGGCCCCCGCGATGTCTCCGTCAACCCGTTCGAGGTCCACCGGGGCGGCACACTCCACATCCGGGTGGAGGGCTGCGGCCACGGAGGCACGGTCACCTCCAACGCCTTCTCCCGGGTCGAACTGTCCGTCAACTCGTCGGGGCACTCCTCGGCCCGCGCCAGGATCCACGACTTCACCACGCCCGGCCACTACAACCTGGCGGTCCGGTGCAGTGACGACCCCCGCACCGTCACGCACCAGTTCCGGGTGCTGGAGGGGCGGGGCGCGCTCGGCGGGCTCGGCGGGTCCGTGGGCCCCAGTTCCACGGAGATGGCGGTCGGCGGCGGTCTGGTCGCCTCGGCGGCCGTCGGCGGGTCGTTCTTCCTCACCCGTCGGCGGCGCCTGAACGCCGTGGGCTTCTGACCGGACGGGTTCCGGCGGGCCGCCCTGGCCCGGCGGGCCCGGACGGGTCAGGAAGGGCGCGGACGCCGGACGCCGGACGCCGGACGCCCGTCGCCCCGAGCCGGAACG
>NZ_JBHZEJ010000066.1:0-50195 GCF_042756365.1 Streptomyces sp. NPDC059092 | reverse complement strand
GGCCGTGGCCCCGGGGCCACAGTCGGCTCCGGCTCCGGCTCCGGCTCCGGCTCCGGGGATACGGTCGCCTCCGCCCGGCGTCGCACGGAGGCGTTCCCCGACGACCCCGCCGCCTGGAACGGGCTCGCGCGCGCCGCGATCGAGCGGGCCCGCACCACCCTCGACGCGGGGCCGCTCGACACCGCCGACCGGGCGCTGCGCCTCTCCCTCGCCCTCGACGGCAGCGGCAACTACGGTGCCGTGACCGGCCAGGGAATGCTCGCCAACGCCCGGCACGAGTTCGCCGGCGCGCGCGAACACGCGCTGCGCGGAACGCGGATGGCGCCCGACCGGCCGGACGCCTACGCCGTCCTGGCCGACGCCGAGATCCAGCTCGGCCACTACCCGGCGGCGCGGGCCGCCGTACAGCGGCTGCTCGACATCGCCCCGGCGAGCGCCGCGTACAGCAGGGCCGCGTACGACCTGGAGACCCACGGCAGGCCCGAGGACGCGGCCATCGCGCTCCAACGGGCCGTCGACAGCGCGGCGAACCAGGACGAACGGGCCTTCGCCGAGGCCCGCCTCGGCGATCTGCTCGGGTCCGGAGGCGATCCGGACGCGGCCGAGTGGCACTACCGGCGCGCCCTGGACGCCGTCCCCGCGCATCCCTACGCGGAGGCCGGGATCGCGCGCGTGACCGCCGCGCGCGGGCAGACCGACACGGCCCGTGCGCTGTACGGGAAGCTGGTCGCGCGGACGCCGTTGCCGCAGTTCCTGCTGGAGGCGGTGGAGCTGCGCCGGGCGTCCGGGGATCCGGGGCAGGGCGGCGAGGGGGCGGCGCTGGCTGCGCAGGTGCGGCTGGCGCGCGCCGACGGCGGCCCCGTCGACCCGCATCTCGCCCTCTACGCGGCCGATCACGGCGATCCCGAGGTGGCGGTGGAGCTGATGCGCCGGGAGTGGACCCATACCCGCGGCGTGATCGTCGCCGACGCGCTGGGATGGGCGCTGCACCGTGCGGGGCGGGACGCGGAGGCCCTCACGTACGCGATCCGCGCGGCCGGGACAGGATGGCGGAACGTCATGTTCCGCTACCACCGGGGCGTGATCGAGCAGGAGTTGGGGAGGGCGGAGGCGGCGCGCCATCTGCGTGAGGCCGCCGCCCTCAACCCGTACTACTCCCCGCCCGCTCCCCACCGCGCCGACTGGAGCGGCTGATGCCGGGCCTCCGCCGTACGGCGCCCCTGCTCGCGCTCCTCACGCTGCTGCTGTCGGCGGCCGTGCCGACGGCGGCCCACGCCCACCCGCTGGGCAACTTCAGCGTCAACCACCACGACGGGCTGCGGCTGTCCCACGACCGGATCGAGGACACCGCCGTCGTCGACAGCGCGGAGATCCCCACCGCGCAGGACCAGGACGCCACGGACACCGACCGGGACGGCACGGTCTCCCCCGCCGAGGCCGCGCACCGGGCGGCCGAGCGGTGCGCCGAACTGGCGCGCCGTACCAGGGTTTCGGTACGTGGCGAGCCCGCCGCCTGGCGTACGGGCCGCTCCACCCTGACGTACGGGAAGGGGGCGGCCGGTCTCCCGGTCGCCCGGCTGACCTGCGCGTTACGGGCCGACGCCGCGCTCTCCCGGCCGGCCGGCGTCACCTTCGCCTCGGGGGCGGACGTGGCGCGGACCGGCTGGAAGGAGATCACGGCCGTGGCCGGGGACGGGGTGCGGCTGACGGCGTCGTCCGTACCGGCGGGGAGTCCGACCGAGGTGTTGCGGCGGTATCCGACGGGCGAGGGCGAGCAGCCGCTCGACGTGACCGGTGCGACGTTCCGTACGGAGCCGGGCGCGGCGGGCGCGGCGGGAGCGGCCGGGGCGGCCGGGGCGGAGTCGGCCGGTCCAGGGCCCGCCGGTCCGGAGTCGGCGGGTGCGGCGACGGCGGGTGCGGCGCCCGCCGTTCAGGCCATGGCCCGGGACGCGGTCCTCTTCCCCGCGCTGGAGCACCGGCTCACCGCCCTGACCTCGGGCCGGGATCTCACCCTGCCGGTGGGCCTCCTCGCCGTGCTGCTGACGCTGCTCCTCGGCGCCGGGCACGCCGCCCTCCCGGGGCACGCCAAGCTCGCGGTCGCCGCCTGTCTGGCCCGCCGGGAGGGCG
The DNA here is from genome assembly GCF_042756365.1 of Streptomyces sp. NPDC059092. Lineage (NCBI taxonomy): Bacteria > Bacillati > Actinomycetota > Actinomycetes > Kitasatosporales > Streptomycetaceae > Streptomyces > Streptomyces sp. NPDC059092. The sequence goes on along the minus strand of NZ_JBHZEJ010000066.1, from coordinate 48,068 downwards.
GGGTACGCGCGGCGCTGGCGGTCGGGGCGACGGTGACGGCGACCCACACGGCCGGGGTCCTGGCCATGGGGCTGGCGCTCACGGCGGGCGGCGGGTTCCTGGGGGAACGGCTGCTGGGGTGGCTGGGTGCGGTCAGCGGCGCGGTGATCGCGGTGCTGGGGACGGTGCTGGTGGTGACGGCGGTACGAGCGTTACGGACGGGGCGCCTCCCCTCGGCGCACACACATCACGAACACCATGGGCATCACGGGCACAGCCACACCCACGGACACGGGCACACCCACTCCCACACCCACCACGGGCACACTCACACCGACGCACACGGACGCGGACACGGACGCACACACGTCCACGGGACCGGCCCCACGAAGCCCCGTCGCGGCGGGCTCCCCGCCCTCCTCGGCGTCGGGCTCGCGGGCGGACTGGTGCCCAGCCCGTCCGCCCTCGTCGTCCTGCTGGGTGCCGTGGCCCTGAGCCGTACGTCCTTCGGAGTCCTGCTCGTCGTCGGCTACGGCCTCGGGATGGCGCTCACCCTGACCGCCGCCGGGCTGCTGCTCGCGGGCGGTGGCGGCCGGCTCGCCGCCCTGGGCGAGCGGCGCCTCCCGGCGCTGCGCCGCTACACCCCGTACGGCACGGTCCTGACCGCGTTCGCGGTGCTGGCCGTGGGCATCGGCCTCACGCTGCGCAGCCTGCTCTGAGGCCGGTGCCCGGTGCCGGGACGGCGGTCAGCCCAGCGCCGACTTCACCGCGTCGGCCAGCCGCCCGGCCACCGCGCGGGCCTGTTCGATGTCGGCGGCCTCGACCATGACCCGTACCAGCGGTTCCGTGCCCGAGGGGCGGAGCAGGACGCGGCCCGTGGTGCCCAGGTCGCGTTCCGCCTCCGAGACCGCCGAGGCGAGTTCCGCGGAGGTCCGCACCCGCGCCCTGTCGACGTCGGGCACATTGATCAGCACCTGCGGCAGCCGCTGCATGACGCCCGCCAGATCGGCCAGGGTGCGGCCGGTGGCGGCGACGCGGGCCGCCAGCATCAGGCCGGTCAGGGTGCCGTCGCCGGTGGTGGCGTGGTCGAGGACGATGACGTGGCCAGACTGTTCGCCGCCGAGGGCGTAGCCGTGCTCCTTCATCGACTCCAGGACGTAGCGGTCGCCGACCGCCGTCTCGACCAGGCGGATGCCCTCGCGCTCCATGGCCATCTTGAAGCCGAGGTTCGACATGACCGTACCGACCACGGCGTCGCCCCGCAGGGTGCCCGCCTCGCGCATCGCGAGGGCCAGTACGGCGAGGATCTGGTCGCCGTCGATCTCCTCGCCTTCGCCGTCCACGGCGAGGCAGCGGTCCGCGTCGCCGTCGTGGGCGATGCCGAAGTGCGCGCCGTGCTCGACGACCGCCGCTTTCAGCAGGCCGAGGTGGGTGGAGCCGCAGCCGTCGTTGATGTTCAGGCCGTCGGGCTCCGCGCCGATGGTGATGACCTCGGCGCCCGCGCGGGCGAACGCCTCGGGCGAGACCCGGGCCGCCGCGCCGTGCGCCTCGTCGAGGACGACCTTGAGGCCGTCGAGCCGGTTGGGCAGGACGCCGATCAGGTGTGCCACGTACTGATCGAAACCTTCGTCGTACGAGCGGACCCGACCGACGCCGGCGCCGGTCGGCCGCGCCCACGGTTCGCCGGTGCTGTGCTGCTCGTACACCGTCTCGATACGGTCCTCCAGCTCGTCCGCGAGCTTGTGCCCGCCCCGGGCGAAGAACTTGATGCCGTTGTCGGGCATGGCGTTGTGACTCGCGGAGAGCATCACGCCGAGGTCGGCGCCCAGCACACCGGTGAGATACGCCACCGCGGGGGTGGGCAGCACACCGACGCGCAGGACGTCCACGCCCGCGCTCGCGAGACCCGCCACCACGGCGGCCTCCAGGAATTCGCCCGAGGCGCGGGGATCTCGGCCGACCACGGCCGTGGGCCGGTGCCCCTCGAACGTGCCCACCTCGCCGAGCACGTGCGCCGCCGCGACCGACAGACCGAGCGCAAGCTCGGCCGTCAGGTCGGCGTTGGCGACACCGCGCACGCCGTCCGTGCCGAAGAGTCGTCCCACAGCTCTCCCTCCGAGAACGCCTGAGCGGCGCCAGTGCCGCCCTGGACGAGAGCGCTCCGAAAACCCAAGCGCTCCGAAAATGATCCGAAAATGCGAAGCCATGCACATACACGTAAGGCCATTGAGCACCGGCTGCACTCTCGTGCACCCTGAATGCTGTTATACGCCCGAGGCTCGCGATAAACGAACGCCCCGGCGGCACGGAGTGCCGCCGGGGCGAACGGTAGGCCGAAAGGCTGTGAAAGCCTGAGCCGGCCGGGTGCGCTTTAGCGCTTGCTGTACTGCGGCGCCTTGCGGGCCTTCTTGAGACCGGCCTTCTTGCGCTCGACCGCACGGTCGTCGCGGCTCAGGAAGCCGGCCTTCTTCAGCGTGGCGCGGTTGTTGTCCACGTCCGCCTCGTTGAGCGAGCGGGCCACGCCGAGGCGCAGGGCGCCGGCCTGACCGGAGACGCCGCCACCGGAGATACGGGCGATGACGTCGTAGCGGTTGTCGAGCTCAAGCACCTTGAAGGGCTCGTTGACAGCCTGCTGGTGCACCTTGTTGGGGAAGTACTCCTCAAGGGTGCGACCGTTGATCTTCCACTTGCCGGTGCCCGGAACGATCCGGACGCGGGCGATGGCGTTCTTGCGACGGCCCAGGCCGGCCGCCGGCTGCGGGTCGCCGAAGCGGCCCGCCAGCGACTCGGAGGTGTACTCGCCCTCGACGGGGACCTCCGACTCGAAGGTCGTCACGGCGTCAAAGGTCTCTTCGACCTCGGCGCCTTCGACGGGGGTCTCTGCAGTGGTCTCGGCCACGATGCTCCTCAGATTTCTTTTCGTCTTAGGGGGTGGCCGGAACTACTGCGCGACCTGGGTGATCTCGAACGGCACCGGCTGCTGGGCAGCGTGCGGGTGCTGGTCGCCCGAGTAGACCTTCAGCTTCGAGATCATCTGACGGCCCAGGGTGTTCTTGGGGATCATGCCCTTGATGGCCTTCTCGACGGCCTTCTCGGGGTTCTTCGCCAGCAGCTCGTCGTAACGGACGGAACGCAGACCACCCGGGTAACCGGAGTGGCGGTACGCCATCTTCTGGGTCTTCTTGTTGCCGGACAGGTGCACCTTGTCCGCGTTGATGATGATGACGAAGTCACCGGTGTCAACGTGCGGCGCGTAGATCGGCTTGTGCTTGCCGCGCAGAAGGTTGGCGGCGGTGGTCGCCAGACGGCCCAGGACGATGTCCTGCGCGTCGATGATGTGCCACTGGCGCGTCACATCGCCGGGCTTGGGGCTGTACGTACGCACGGTCGTATGCCTTCGCTTCTTCAGTGATGAGGTTCCCGCAGCCCGCGAGGGTTGTGGGACGGGTCCTGACAAGGCCACCCGGACGATCACGACAGCCATGGTGATGCGACGGGGACGCAACCCGTGCACCTACCGCTGTCCATCGGCCCGGTGAACCGGCGTAAGGGCCCCTCGCGTGAGAACGACCAAGCCAATACGCATAACGAACCAGCAGAATACCGCCGCCGCCCCGTACGGGTCAAAACGGGGGTCACACCGGGACAAGCCCGCCACGCACCACGTCCCCGCCCACCGTCTCCGCACCGCCCACCGCGCCCGTACCACTCACCGCGCACGCACCACCCTGCGCTCGTCCCACACCGGCTCCGGCGTCTCCCGTACGACCCCGTCCGAGCCGAAGACCAGATAGCGATCGAACGAGCGTGCGAACCAGCGGTCGTGTGTCACCGCCAGCACCGTCCCGTCGTACGCCTCAAGGCCCTCCTGGAGCGCCTCCGCCGACTCCAGGTCCAGGTTGTCCGTCGGCTCGTCCAGCAGCAGCGCCGTCGTCCCCGCCAGCTCCAGCAGCAGGATCTGGAAGCGCGCCTGCTGGCCGCCGGAGAGCTTGTCGAAGGGCTGGTCGCCCTGGCGCTCCAGCTCGTACCTGCGCAGCACGCTCATCGCGCCGCCCCGGTCCTTCGCGTGTTCCGTCCACAGGATGTCGACGAGCGGCCGCCCCAGCAGCTCCGGGTGCGCGTGGGTCTGCGCGAAGTGCCCCGGCACGACCCGCGCGCCGAGCTTCCACTCGCCGCCGTGCCGGACCTCCTCGCCGGCCAGCAGCCGCAGGAAGTGCGACTTGCCGGAGCCGTTCGAACCGAGGACGGCCACCCGCTCGCCGTAGAAGATCTCCAGCGAGAACGGCTTCATCAGGCCGGTCAGCTCCAGATCCTTGCAGGTCACGGCCCGTACGCCGGTACGGCCGCCGCGCAGCCGCATCGTGATCTCCTGCTCGCGCGGCGGCTCGGGGGGCGGTCCGGCCTCCTCGAACTTCCGCAGCCTGGTCTGCGCCGCCGCGTACCGGGAGGCCATCTCGTGGCTGACCGAGGCCGCCTGCCGCAGATTGATCACCAGCCGCTTGAGCTGCGCGTGCTTCTCCTCCCAGCGCCGCTTCAGCTCCTCGAACCGCGCGAACCGCTCCCGCCGCGCCTCGTGGTACGTACCGAACCCGGCGCCGTGCACCCACACGTCGGAGCCGCCGGGCCCCGGCTCCACGCTGACGATCTTCTCGGCGGCCGTGGCCAGCAGCTCCCGGTCGTGGGAGATGAAGAGGACCGTCTTACGGGTCTCCTTCAGCTTCTCCTCCAGCCACCGCTTGCCCGGCACGTCCAGATAGTTGTCCGGCTCGTCGAGCAGCAGCACCTCGTCGGGACCGCGCAGCAGGGCCTCCAGCACCAGCCGCTTCTGCTCGCCGCCGCTGAGTGTGCGCAGGGTGCGGAACTGGGCCTTGTCGTACGGGACGCCGAACGCCGCCGTCGTACAGATGTCCCACAGGGTCTCGGCCTCGTAGCCGCGCGCCTCCGCCCAGTCGCTGAGCGCCTGCGCGTACGCCATCTGCGCGGCCTCGTCGTCGACCGTCATGATCGCGTGCTCGGCCCGGTCCACGGCCTCGGCGGCCTCCCTGATGCGGGGCTGCGCGACCGAGACCAGCAGGTCACGCACCGTACGCTCGTCGCGTCCCGTGCCGTCGTCCCGCACCGACCCGACGAACTGCGACATCACCCCGAGCCCGCCGCTCACGGTCACCGTCCCGCCGTGCGGCTGCAACTCCCCCGCGATCATCCGCAGCAGCGTCGTCTTGCCCGCGCCGTTGGCCCCCACGAGGGCGACGACGCCTCCTTCCGCGACGCGGAAGGAGGCGTCGGCGAGCAGCACCCGCCCGTCGGGGAGGTAGTACTCCAGGTGCGCGGCCTCTACATGTCCCATGCTCCGCATTGTCGGCGCAGGCGGGGCCAGGACCCAAACCGGTTTCCGTGCCCCCTTCCACCTCACCCGCCCCACCCGTCCCACCGGGCCCGTTTCCCGGCCGGGTGCGCGGGGCAGGACGCACGCGCGCGCGACGCTCGGCGGGGCTTAAACTGCGCGGCATGAGCTTTGGGCATGGGCAGGGGGGGCAGGGCCCTTCGTGGGGCGGCCCCGGTTCACCGGACCACGATCCGTACGGAGCACGGCAGTCGCAGGGCGGGTACGGATCCCAGGACCCGTACGAGCCGCCGGCGTCGGACCCGTACGGCACACAGACACCCGACTGGGCGGCGCTGGCCGACGCGTCCGCCGCCCGCAGCCGCCGCAAGCGGTGGCTGATGATCGGCGGCGGGGTGCTCGCCACGGGCGCGGTCGCCGCGATCGTCGCGACGGCCGTCGTATCGATGAACGGCACCGGCGGCGCCGACGACGGTACGGAGAATGCCTCGGGCCAACTCCCCACCTCCTCCGCCGATCTGCCGGACCGGAGCGGCGAGCCCGCTCCGTCCTTCCCGTCGGCGGCGCCGCTGCCGCCGCCGGACCCGAAGGACTTCATATCCAGCGCCGACAAGGACAAGGCCCCGCTCGGCGAGGACACGTTGTTCCCCGGCAAGAAGCTGACGATGGGCGACCGCGTCTACCTCAAGGGCGCCACGACCTCCACCACCAACTGCGCCGCCGCGACCCAGGGCGCGCTGGGCTCCGTACTCGCCTCGAACAGTTGCGACCAGGTCATCCGCGCCACCTATCACAAGGACGGAGTGGCCGTCACGGTCGGCGTCGCCGTCTTCGAGCGGGAGGCCCAGGCGCTGAAGGCCAAGGACCAGGCGCAGGGCGGCGTCGCCTCGCTCTCCGGCGACGGGGTCGACACCTTCTGCCGGGCGCCCTCGGTCTGCCGCAAGACCACCAACTCGTACGGCAGGTACGTCTACTTCACCGTCGGCGGCTTCACGAGCGGCAAGAACGTCGTCAAGACCGACAAGGACGTCTACGCGATCGGCGACGACCTGGCGGAGTTCACCTTCCGCCAGATCCTCGGCCGGGGCCAGGCACAGGCGTCGGCGGCGGCCACGGAGCCCGTAACCCAGTAGCTGCCCCCGCGTTCACCTGAGTATGTTTCACAGAGACTGCACAGGATGATCACGGGGGAGAACCGATGACGGCCGTCAAGATCACTGTGGTGGTGCCGACGTACAACTCGGGACCCCACATCGAGCCGCTCGTCGACTCACTGCTCGGGCAGACCATGCCGCGCGACGCGTTCGAGGTCCTCTTCGTCGACGACGGCTCGACCGACGGGACCCCGGCGCGCCTCGCCGAACTCGCCGCCGAGCACCCCCACTTCCGCACGGTCTCCATCCCCAACTCCGGCTGGCCCGGCCGCCCCCGCAACGTGGGGGTGGCGGGGGCCAACGGCGCGTACGTGCAGTTCGCGGACCACGACGACCGGCTGGCGCCCGAGGCGCTGGAGCGGCTGTACGCGATGGCCGAGCGCAACCACTCCGACATCCTCATCGGCAAGGTCGCCAGCAACTTCCACGCCCGAGGCGTCCCGTACACCCTGATGAGCCGGACGCGCGAGTCCTGCACGGTGTGGAACGCGCCGCTGATCGACAGCCTCACCCCGCACAAGATGTTCCGCACCGCGTTCCTGCGCGAGCACGGCATCGTGCACCCCGAAGGGCCCTGGATCCTGGAGGACCAGCTCTTCATGGCCCGCGCCTACCTCAAGGCGTCCGTCGTCTCCGTCCTCGGCGACTACGTCTGCTACACGTACTGGGCGCGCGACGACGCCTCCAACGCCGGTACGTCGGCCATCGACCCGCGCTACTTCTACGGCAACCTGCGCCAGATCCTGGACACCGTCGTCGCGGGCACGGAACCGGGCCCCGCCCGCGACCGGCTGCTGCGCCGCTTCTACCGGGTCGAGCTGCTGCACCGCCTCGGGGTGGAGCCCGAGGGCCTGCCGACCGACCCGCCGTTCCGGGACGACCCGTTCGACGCCGTACGGGAGCTGGCCGACGAGTACATGACCGACGGCGTGCACGAGGGGCTGCCGGTCCTGTACCGCGTCAGGTCGACGCTGCTGCGGGCGAACAGGCCCGCCGAACTCACCGAGTTCACCCGCCGCCTGACGGAGCTGCGCGCCCACTGCGCCGTCGGACGCACGGGCTGGAACCGCGACCGCCTCAAGGCGTCCTTCACCGCCCGCTTCGAGGAACGCCCTGGCGGCCCCGGCCTGTTGCTGGCGCGACGCGGCGAGCGGTACTTCCTCGCCCCTTCGCTGACCGACGGGGTGCTGGAGCCCGTCGACGTGACCGACGCGCTGGGCACGTTCAAGGCGGACGTACTGCTGCGGCACACGGAGACCGCGCACGTGTGGCCGGTGGGGCGCGAGACCTCCCTCGTCCTGGAGGAGCACCAGGGGGCGCCCGGGGACGACGGCACGGTCCTGGTCCGCCCCGTCGTGCACGGCACCTTCGCCGTGGACCCGCTGCGTGCCGCGGGCGGCCGTCCGCTGGACGACGGCGAGTGGGAGGTACGGGTACGGCTCACCGGCGCCGGATTCGACCGGTACGCGACCGCGCTCGACGCCGGAGGCCGACCCCTGACCGTACGGCGTACGGACCCGCCCGCGGCCGGCGTCAAGGTCAGCGTCGTCGTACGGACGGCGGGCGCCCTGCGGACGGCGGGCGCCGCCGCGGACGTCGCACGGACGACGGGCGCCGCCGCCGACGCCCTGCGCCTCACCCTCGACTCCCTGGCCGCCCAGACCCTCCCGCCCGCCGCGTTCGAAGTGATCGTGGCCGAGGAGCGCGACGCCGGACTCGCCGACGCGACCGGGGCGTACGTCCTCTTCGTGGAGCCCGGCACCGAGCTGGGCACCGAGGCGCTGCAACGGCTGTACGCGTACGGCGTCGAGCACGACGCCGACATCGTCGCCGGAAAGCCCGCGGGCCGGGGCAGACCCGTCCCGCACGCGCTGTTCACCCGCGACCGGCCGCGGGCCACCCTCGCCAAGGACCCGCTGGCCGACAGCCTCGGCTCGGACAAGCTCTTCGACCGGGCGTTCCTCGCCGAACACGGGCTGCGCTTCGGCGCGGCTCCCGAGGTGGGCGTCGGGGGCCGGGAGACGCTGGCAGAGCAGGCGTTCACCGCCGAGGCGACCGTCCTGGCGGGCCGCACGGCCGTCCTCGGCCGGTACGTCTGCTTCCGCTACGGCCCGGCGCCCGAGGGCCCCGCGGCGGCGCCCGGCGCGTTCTACCCGGCGCTGCGCGCGCTCATGGCGCGGGTCGACGCCCTCACCGAGCCGGGCGCGGCGCGCGACCGGCTGCACCGGCGCTGGCTGCGCCTGGAGCTGCTGGACCGGCTGACCGGGACGGAGCTGCTGGATCTCGACGACGCCGCCCGGCGTGACCTGTTCGACGCGGTCCGCGCGCTCGTCAGGGACGGCGTCTCCCCCACCGCGGCCGCGGCGCTGCCCTCCGTGGCCCGGGTCGCGCTCGGCCTGATCGCCGACGGCCGCCCCGACGAGCTGCCGGCGCTCGCGCGCTGGGAGACGTCGATCGGCTGCCACGCCCGGCTGGACCGGGTGGTCCGCCCGGACGACGCCACGCTCCGGGTCACCTTCACCGCGCACCTGCGTACCGCCGAGGGCCCGCTGGACGTGTCGCTGCCGGACCCGGAGGCACGGCGGTCCCTGGCCCCGGTGGGGCTCGGCCAGCCCCTGCCGGAGCGCTTCGCCCGCGAACCGCTCACCGCGGGCGCGCACCCCGACCAGGCGTCCGCCGTCCTCGTCCTGCGCGACCGCGAGAGCGGCAAGGAACACCGGCCGGCCACGGAGTGCACCGTCGCGTACACCGGGGGCAGCGGGCTGAGCGTCACGGGGACGGCGTCCCTCACCGTGGCCGGCCTGCGCGCCGGCGTCTGGGACGCCTCCGTACGGCTGACCGCGCTCGGCTGGACGAAGACCGCCCGGCTCGGCGCGCACCGGAGCCCCGACGTACCGGAGGAGCTGCCGGCGGCCGACCGGATCGCCCCGTACTGGACCACTCCCGGCCGGGAGCTGTCCTTCCGGGTCGCCGCCCCACGGCCGGCCGGCCCCCGGCCCCGCATACTGCTGCACCGGGTGAGCCGCCGGCTACGCGGCGCGGCCCAGGCCTGAGGCGCCTGGGGCCTCTCGTTCGGATCTCGCTGGGCTCGCGTGCCCCGGTGCCGCGTCTCGCGGCACCGGACCCGTCCCCTTTTCCAGCCGGATCCGAACGAAAGGCCCTAGCAGCCCGCGCAGCCGCCCAGCGTCCGCTTGTTGCGTGCCTGGCGGTTGCGCGCGCCCAGCAGCTCGTCGGCCGGGTAGCCGACCTCCTCCAGCGTCAGCCCGTGCGGGCGTACGACATGGACCGCCGAGTCCCGTACGCCCGCCGCCAGGACCTTCGCCGGCCACTCCACCGGCCGGTGGCCGTCGCCCACGAAGAGCAGCGCGCCGACCAGCGAGCGCACCATGTTGTGGCAGAAGGCGTCGGCGCGCACGGTCGCGGTGATGACGCCGCTCGCGTCCCGCTCCCACTCCAGCCGCTGGAGCGTACGGATCGTCGTCGCGCCCTCGCGCCGCTTGCAGTACGCCGCGAAGTCGTGCTCGCCGAGCAGTCCGGCCGACGCGGCGTTCATCGCGGCCACGTCCAACGACCAGTCGTGCCACAGCACATGGCCGCGCAGCAGCGGGTCGACGCCCCCGGGGTGGTCGGTGACGCGGTAGGCGTACCGCCGCCAGATCGCCGAGAAGCGCGCGTTGAAACCCGCCGGCGCCTCCTCGGCCTTCCAGACCCGTACGTCGTGCGGCAGCCGTCCCGCGAGGCGCCGCAGCAGCCGCTCGCGGTGCTCCGCCCAGACGTCCAGCGGAAGATCCACCTGGGCGACCTGGCCGCGGGCGTGCACGCCCGCGTCGGTGCGCCCGGCCACGGTCAGGTCGTACGTCACGGAGGACCGCGTCACCGTACGGAGCGCGTCCTCGATCTCGCCCTGGACCGTGCGCCGGGTGCGCTGCCTGGCCCAGCCGGAGAAGTCCTTGCCGTCGTACGAGAGGTCCAGCCGCACCCGTACATGACCGGCCGCCGGGCCCTCGGGGTTCTCGGGGCTCCCGGTCTTTTCGACGACGCTCTCGGGGTTCTCGCTCACCTGCACACCTGTCCGATCCTCTCCCAACGGAAAACGGAACGGGCCCGCCCCCGTGAGGGAGCGGACCCGTCCGTACAGCCGACTGCAGGACTCAGGCGTCCTTGGACTCAGCCTCGTCCTTGGCCTCGGCGGCGGGCTTGGCGTCCTCGACGGTCTCGGCCGGAGCCTCGTCCTTCTTGAGGGCGTCTTCCTTGACCGCGCGCTTCGTGGCGGCCTCGGCCTCACCGGTGGCCTCCTGCGCCACGGTCAGGGCCTCGACCAGCTCGATGACCGCCATCGGGGCGTTGTCGCCACGACGGTTGCCGATCTTGGTGATGCGCGTGTAACCACCGGGGCGGTTCTCGTACCGCGGCGCGATCTCGGTGAAGAGCGTGTGGACGATGCCCTTGTCCGTGATCGACTGGAGCACCAGGCGACGGTTGTGGATGTCGCCCTTCTTCGCCTTGGTGATGAAGCGCTCCGCGACCGGACGCAGGCGGCGGGCCTTGGCCTCGGTCGTGGTGATGCGGCCGTGCTCGAAGAGCGACTTCGCGAGGTTCGCGAGGAGCAGCTTCTCGTGCGCGGCGCTGCCGCCCAGACGGGCACCCTTGGTGGGCTGCGGCATGGTGTTTCTCCTTGTGTCTGCACCGGCCGTATCAGGTACCGGTGTCAGTTCCCACGAGGCGGTCGCCCCGCGGAAGCGAAATCAGCTCAGCGCTGACCGGATTCCGCCCGTTGCCCGGCGGAACCCGGTACCGCTCAGTACTGCTCGGTCTCCACGAAACCGGCGTCCGCGTCGTCCTCGGCGCCGAAGGCGTCCGCGGCGGCGGTCGGGTCGAATCCGGGCGGGCTGTCCTTGAGCGCGAGGCCCATGCCGGCCAGCTTCGCCTTGACCTCGTCGATCGACTTGGCGCCGAAGTTACGGATGTCGAGCAGGTCCGCCTCGGAGCGGGCCACGAGCTCACCCACGGAGTGGATGCCCTCGCGCTTGAGGCAGTTGTACGACCGAACGGTGAGCTCCAGCTCCTCGATCGGCAGGGCGAGATCGGCGGCGAGCGCGGCGTCCGTCGGCGACGGGCCCATGTCGATGCCCTCGGCGTCGATGTTCAGCTCGCGCGCCAGGCCGAACAGCTCGACCAGCGTCTTACCGGCGGACGCCATGGCGTCGCGCGGCCGCATGGCCTGCTTGGTCTCGACGTCGACGATCAGCTTGTCGAAGTCGGTGCGCTGCTCGACACGGGTCGCCTCGACCTTGTACGTGACCTTGAGCACCGGCGAGTAGATGGAGTCGACCGGGATACGGCCGATCTCCTGGCCGACCTGCTTGTTCTGGACGGCGGAGACGTAGCCGCGACCGCGCTCGACGGTCAGCTCCATCTCCAGCTTGCCCTTGCCGTTCAGCGTGGCGAGGACGAGGTCCGGGTTGTGCACCTCGACACCGGCCGGCGGGGCGATGTCGGCGGCCGTGACCAGGCCGGGGCCCTGCTTGCGCAGGTACATCACGACGGGCTCGTCGTGCTCCGAGGAGACGACGAGCTGCTTGATGTTGAGGATGAGGTCGGTGACGTCCTCCTTGACGCCCGGCACGGTGGTGAACTCGTGCAGGACCCCGTCGATCCGGATGCTGGTGACGGCGGCACCGGGGATCGAGGAGAGGAGCGTACGGCGGAGCGAGTTGCCGAGGGTGTAGCCGAAGCCCGGCTCCAGCGGCTCGATCACGAACCGGGAGCGGTATTCGTCGACGACCTCTTCGGTCAACGAGGGGCGCTGAGCAATCAGCATGGTGCGATCCTTCAGTTGGGGACGCCCGCTATTTGACGTCCATCAATACTGACAAGGGTACGGGCGGCACGACGCGAAAGCGCCGTACCGCCCGCATCCTCAAGACAACCGGGCCTCAGACGCGGCGGCGCTTGGGGGGACGGCAGCCGTACTGCCGCGTGTGGGGGATAACCCCCACGCCCCCAGCCCGAAACTCCACCGCGGCCGGTGCTACCTCAGACGCGGCGGCGCTTGGGGGGACGGCAGCCGTTGTGCGGGGTGGGGGTGACGTCCTGGATCGAGCCCACCTCCAGGCCGGTGGCCTGGAGCGAGCGGATCGCGGTCTCACGGCCGGAGCCGGGACCCTTGACGAAGACGTCGACCTTGCGCATGCCGTGCTCCTGCGCGCGGCGGGCGGCCGACTCGGCGGCCATCTGCGCGGCGAAGGGGGTGGACTTGCGCGAGCCCTTGAAGCCGACGTGGCCGGCGGAGGCCCAGGAGATCACGTTGCCCGAGGGGTCCGTGATCGAGACGATGGTGTTGTTGAACGTGCTCTTGATGTGGGCGTGCCCGTGAGCGACGTTCTTCTTTTCCTTGCGGCGCACCTTCTTGGCAGCGCCCTGACGACCCTTGGGGGGCATCTATCTCTCCTACAGGGAGGTGGTCGGTCCTACAGCGAAGACCGCTGGTGAGCGTCCGGCTGAGGACTACTTCTTGCCCGGCTTCTTCTTGCCGGCGATCGCGCGACGCGGACCCTTGCGGGTACGGGCGTTCGTGCTGGTGCGCTGACCGTGCACCGGCAGGCCGCGGCGGTGACGCAGACCCTGGTAGCAGCCGATCTCGACCTTGCGGCGGATGTCGGCGGCGATCTCGCGACGGAGGTCACCCTCGGTCTTGAGGTTGCCGTCGACGTACTCGCGGATCTTGACGAGGTCTTCCTCGGCAAGGTCGCGGACGCGGACGTTGGCGTCCACGCCGACGGCGGCGAGGGTCTCCTTGGACCGGGTGCGCCCGATACCGAAGACGTAGGTGAGGGCGACCTCGACGCGCTTGTCGCGCGGGAGGTCAACGCCTGCGAGGCGTGCCATTCATGGCTCCTGATGTGTCGGAGGTCTACCGCAGTGTCTGTCCCGGCTGCCGTACGGCGTCCGTACGGTCCGGGTCCCCGGCCTCCGCCGGAGGTGTCGGTCCCATCGCGTGGGAGCCGGACACTGCGTCATTACGTTTGCTCGCGTCGCGCGAAGTACTGCGAGGTGCTGGGGGGTCTTGCGTCAGCCCTGGCGCTGCTTGTGGCGCAGGTTGTCGCAGATGACCATGACCCGGCCGTGACGGCGGATCACCTTGCACTTGTCGCAGATCTTCTTGACGCTCGGCTTGACCTTCATGGGATTGAGGTTCTCCGGGTCAGTGCGTACGCCCCGGTGAAGGGACGTCCACAAGATCTACTTGTATCGGTAGACGATCCGGCCACGCGTCAGGTCGTACGGAGACAGCTCCACCACGACCCGGTCATCGGGAAGGATCCGGATGTAGTGCATCCGCATCTTGCCGCTGATGTGCGCGAGGACCTTGTGACCGTTCTGCAGCTCCACCTTGAACATGGCGTTCGGGAGGGACTCGATCACGGTGCCCTCAATTTCGATGGCACCTTGCTTCTTGGCCACGCTTCGCCCTTCGAATCGGCTACCTTGATCGATTCTGGCAATCGCATGAGGACACACGGGTACACCAGAGCCGACGCGTCAGTCTACGGGAGCCCACCCGAAAAGACGAATCCGTTCAGTTTGCCCACCGTGGAAGATCTTTAAGCAGGGGCCGCGAGGGCGGCTCCGAGGCGTGCTCTAGGCGAGCGGGTCGGGCGCCGCCGTGACACCCAGCTCCGCCAGCTTCGCCCTGCCGCCGTCGGGGGCGGTGAGGACGAGGGGGCCCTCCTCCGTCAGCGCCACCGAGTGCTCCCAGTGCGAGGACCAGGTCCCGTCGGTCGTGATGACCGTCCAGTCGTCCTCCAGCACCTGCGTACGGGGGGTGCCGAGGGAGACCATCGGCTCGATCGCCAGGCAGAAGCCGGGGATCAGCTTGGGGCCCTTGCCGCGCTTGCGCGTGACGTAGTTCAGCAGGTGGGGGTCCATGTGCATCTCGGTGCCGATGCCGTGGCCGCCGTACTCCTCGATGATCCCGTACTTGCCGCCACCGGGGCGCGGCTGGCGCCTGATGTACGTCTCGATCGCGCGGGAGACGTCGATGAGGCGGTTGCCGGCGCGCATGGCCGCGATGCCCGCCCACATCGACTCCTCGGTCACCCGGGACAGCTCGACCAGCTCCGGGGCGTGACCGGTGCCGACGAAGGCCGTGAAGGCCGCGTCGCCGTGCCAGCCGTCGATGATCGCGCCCGCGTCGACGGAGATGATGTCGCCGTCCTTGAGGACCGTCGTGTCGTCGGGGATGCCATGGACGACGACCTCGTTGACCGAGGTGCAGATCGTCGCGGGGAACCCGCCGTACCCGAGGAAGTTCGGCTTCGCGCCGTGCTCGGCGAGCACCTTGCGGGCGACCTGGTCGAGATCCCGGGTGGTGGCGCCGGGCACCGCGGCCTCGCCGGTGGCGGCGTGCACGGCCGCGACGACCAGCCCCGCCTCGCGCATCTTCGCGATCTGCTCGGGGGTCTTGATCTCCACCATGCCTGTGCCTTCCACCTGACTGTCAGAGAATCGATACGCCGGGCCCTGCGGCCCACGGCGCCTGCTCAACAGTACGGCCGTGGTGCCCCTGGGACACCACGGCCGTACTGGTCATTGCTGGGGCTTGCGGGGCCCGGTCAGGCCTGTGAGGCCGGATCGCGCTCCAACGCGGCCATCGCACGCTCGGTCACCTCGGTGACCTTGCCGAGCGCCGAGATCGTCACGACCAGGCCCTGCGCCCGGTAGTGGTCGATGATCGGCTCGGTCTGCGTGTGGTAGACCTCCAGCCGCGTCCGTACGGTCTCCTCGGAGTCGTCGTCCCGCTGGTAGAGCTCGCCGCCGCAGACGTCACAGACGCCTTCCTGCTTCGGCGGGCTGTACGTCACGTGGAAGACGTGCGCGCTGTCGTTGCGGCAGATGCGCCGGCCGGCGATCCGCTTCACGACCTCCTCCTCGGGGACCTCCAGGTCCAGTACGGCGTCGAGGTGCACGCCGTCCGTCGTGAGCGCCTTGTCGAGCGCCTTCGCCTGCGACACATTGCGCGGGAAGCCGTCCAGCAGGAAGCCGTTCTCGGCGTCCGGCTGGGCCATGCGGTCCTGCGCCATCGCGATGGTGACCTCGTCGGGCACGAGATTCCCGGCGTCCATGTACGCCTTCGCCTGTTTGCCGAGGTCGGTGCCCTGGCTGATGTTGGCGCGGAACAGGTCGCCCGTGGAGATGTGCGGGATCGACAGGTTCTTGGCGAGGTACGCGGCCTGCGTTCCCTTGCCGGCACCGGGCGGTCCGACGAGGACGATTCGCATCAGCGGAGGAACCCTTCGTAATTGCGCTGCTGAAGCTGGCTCTCGATCTGCTTGACGGTCTCCAGCCCCACACCCACGATGATCAGGATGCTCGTCCCGCCGAACGGGAAGTTCTGGTTGGCACCGCCGAAGCCCGCCAACGCCATCGTCGGTACGAGAGCGATCAGCCCCAGGTACAGCGAGCCCGGCCAAGTGATCCTGTTGAGCACGTAGCTCAGGTACTCGGCCGTGGGCCGGCCTGCCCGGATACCCGGGATGAACCCACCATACTTCTTCATGTTGTCGGCGACTTCTTCGGGGTTGAACGAGATCGCCACGTAGAAGAAGGCGAAGAACACGATCAACAGGAAGTACGTCGCGATGTAGTACGGGTGGTCGCCCTTGACGAAGTGGGCCTCGATCCAGGTCTTCCACGCCGAGTTCCCGCTGGAGAACTGCGCGACCAGAGCCGGGATGTAGAGCAGCGACGACGCGAAGATGACGGGGATCACACCCGCCTGGTTCACCTTCAGCGGGATGTACGTCGACGTACCGCCGTACGACCGACGGCCGATCATGCGCTTCGCGTACTGCACGGGGATACGGCGCTGGGCCTGCTCGACGAAGACGACGAGGCCGACCATCACGAAGCCGATGAGGATGACCGTGCCGAACTCGATCCAGCCGTCCGCGAGCTCGCCGCTCTGCTTGATGGCCCACAGCGCGCCGGGGAAGCCCGCGGCGATCGAGATGAACATGAGGATGGACATGCCGTTGCCGATGCCCTTGTCGGTGATCAGCTCACCGAGCCACATGACGGCGGCGGTGCCGGCGGTCATGGTGATGACCATGACGACGGTGACGAAGATCGACTGGTCGGGGACGATCTGCGACGCCACCGGGCAGCCGCTGAACAGCGCGCCGCTGCGTGCGGTGGCCACCAGCCCGGTGCCCTGGAGCACGGCGAGGGCGACAGTCAGGTAGCGGGTGTACTGCGTGATCTTGGCCTGGCCGGAAGAGCCCTCTTTCTTGAGGGCCTCCAGCCGGGGGATGACCACGGTCAGGAGCTGCAGAATGATGCTCGCGGTGATGTACGGCATGATGCCGAGCGCGAAGATCGTGATCTGCAGCAGCGCCCCGCCGCTGAACATGTTCACCAAGCCGAACAGGCTGTTGTTGCCCTTCTGGGCCGCGTCGACACAGATCTGGACATTCGCGTAGCTGACACCGGGCACGGGCACGTGCGCCCCGAGCCGGTACAGCACGATGATGCCGAGTGTGAAGAGCAGCTTCTTGCGCAGGTCGGGCGTCTTGAACGCCCGGGCGAACGCGGTGAGCACGGTGCCTCCTGCGACCCCCGCGCTACTGCGTCAGAGGTGACGGTATTGAGGATCGACGGATACGGGAACGAGCTGGTCCCGGAGCGCGACTCCGGGTCCGGGGAGCGAGCCCCCGGCTTCGTACAGCAACAATGCACGCCACCTTACCGGCGACAGTGCCCCCCTAGGAACGACCAACCGGGGATGCCCCTTGGAAGAGGCATCCCCGGTCGGGTGTTCAGGCCATCGAGTTGTCTCAGACGAGCTCGGTGACGGTGCCGCCGGCGGCGGCGATCTTCTCCTTGGCGGAGCCGGAAACGGCGTCAACCGAAACCTGCAGCGCCACGGTGATCTCGCCCTGGCCCAGGACCTTGACGAGGCTGTTCTTGCGCACCGCACCCTTGGTGACCAGGTCGGCCACCGTGACCTCGCCACCCTCGGGGTAGAGGGCGGAGAGCTTGTCCAGGTTCACCACCTGGTACTCGGTGCGGAACGGGTTCTTGAAGCCCTTCAGCTTCGGGAGACGCATGTGGAGGGGCATCTGCCCGCCCTCGAAGCGCTCCGGAACCTGGTAACGGGCCTTGGTGCCCTTGGTACCACGACCTGCGGTCTTACCCTTGGACGCCTCACCACGACCCACACGGGTCTTGGCGGTCTTGGCGCCCGGGGCAGGACGGAGGTTGTGGGCCTTCAGCGGGCCGTTGTTCTCGGCCATGTCAGTCGACCTCCTCGACCGTGACGAGGTGCCGCACGGTGTTGGCCATGCCGCGGAACTCGGGACGGTCCTCCTTGACGACCACGTCGTGCAGGCGCTTCAGCCCGAGCGAACGCAGCGTGTCACGGTGGTTCTGCTTGCTGCCGATGTACGACTTCGTCTGCGTGATCTTGAGACGGGCCATTACGCACCCGCTCCCGCACGCGCACGGAGCAGAGCGGCCGGGGCGACGTCCTCAAGGGGCAGACCGCGGCGGGCCGCGATCTCCTCGGGACGCTGCAGACCCTGGAGGGCCGCGACCGTCGCGTGCACGATGTTGATCGCGTTGTCCGAGCCGAGCGACTTCGACAGGATGTCGTGGACGCCCGCGCACTCCAGCACGGCACGCACCGGGCCACCGGCGATAACGCCGGTACCGGGGGAAGCCGGCTTGAGCAGGACGACGCCCGCGGCCTTCTCGCCCTGGATCGGGTGAGGGATGGTGCCCTGGATACGGGGGACCTTGAAGAAGTTCTTCTTGGCCTCCTCAACACCCTTGGCGATGGCGGCCGGAACCTCCTTCGCCTTCCCGTAACCGACGCCTACGGTGCCGTCACCGTCGCCCACCACGACCAGCGCGGTGAAGCTGAAGCGACGACCACCCTTCACGACCTTGGCGACACGGTTGATCGCGACAACGCGCTCAACGTAAGCGGTCTTCTCGGCGGCACTGCCGTCGCGACCCTTCCGGTCCCGCCGCTCGCCGCCACCGGCACCGCTTCCGCGGCGCTGGGGTCCAGCCATTGGATTTACCTCTCTCTGTTACGTCCGTTAGTCCCGGAACCGGGGCCTAGAACTTCAGCCCGGCTTCGCGGGCGGCGTCAGCCAGAGCGGCAATGCGCCCGGCGTACCTGTTGCCACCACGGTCGAACACGACAGCCTCGACACCCGCGGCCTTGGCGCGCTCGGCGACCAGGGCGCCGACCCGCTGGGCCTGGGCGCTCTTGTCGCCCTCGCCACCACGGATCGAGGTGTCCAGGGTCGACGCCGAAGCGAGCGTGTGGCCCGCGATGTCGTCGATGACCTGGGCGACGATGTTGCGGTTGGAGCGCGTCACGACGAGGCGAGGACGCTCCGGCGTGCCGGAGACGTGCTTGCGCACGCGGATGTGACGACGCTTGATGGCGGCGCGCTTGTACGCGTCACCCTTGGCGATCTTTACACCGTATGCCATGGCTTACTTACCCGCCTTTCCGACCTTGCGGCGGATGACCTCGCCCGCGTACTTGACGCCCTTGGCCTTGTACGGGTCGGGCTTCCGCAGCTTGCGGATGTTAGCGGCGACCTCGCCGACCTTCTGCTTGTCGATCCCCTCGACCGTGAACTTCGTGGGGTTCTCGACCTTGAAGGTGATGCCCTCAGGGGCCTCGATGAGGATCGGGTGGCTGTAGCCCAGGGCGAACTCCAGGTTGGAGCCCTTCGCCTGGACGCGGTAGCCGACACCGCTGATTTCGAGCGCCTTGATGTATCCCTGGGTCACGCCGGTGATCATGTTCGCCACCAGCGTGCGGGACAGGCCGTGGAGGGCCTTGTTCTGACGCTCGTCGTTGGGGCGCAGCACCGAGAGGGTGCCGTCCTCGCCCTTGGTGACCTCGATCGGCGCGGCGACGGTGTGCGAGAGGGACCCCTTGGGGCCCTTCACCGCGACCGTGCGGCCATCGATGGTGACGTCCACACCGGCGGGAACCTGGATGGGGAGCTTGCCGATTCGCGACATGAGCTTTTCCTCCGTTCCCGACTACCAGACGTAGGCGAGGACTTCCCCACCTACGCCCTTCTTGCCTGCCTGCTGGCCGGTCAGGAGACCGTGGGACGTGGAGATGATCGCCACGCCCAGGCCACCGAGGACCTTCGGCAGACTGGTGGACTTCGCGTACACGCGCAGACCCGGCTTGGAGATGCGCTTGATGCCGGCGATCGAACGCTCGCGGTTCGGGCCGAACTTCAGCTCCAGGACGAGGCTCTTGCCGACTTCGGCGTCCTCGACCTTCCAGCCGGTGATGAAGCCCTCCTGCTGGAGGATCTCCGCGATGTGCGACTTGATCTTGCTGTGCGGCATCACGACGTCGTCGTGGTATGCCGAGTTCGCGTTACGCAGACGCGTGAGCATGTCTGCGATGGGATCAGTCATGGTCATGAGTTGGCCTTCGGCCTCTCTCGCCGGGGTTTCCTGTATGCGCCATCCCTCTCCCCGATCAGAGTCGGGACGGGTGCGGTGCGGGGACCTACGGCGTAGTAAGTCAGTCATGGACGGCGGGCGCCCAACCCCACAAGCCTACGGCATGTGAAGGAAGGCCCCCGCCAACCAAATTGCTTACCGAGAGCTTCGAGCAGTTCCGCCCACCGTCGCCCGACCGCCACCCCTCAAGGGCGGCCTTCGGCCGACGGATTGGATTCGGAACTACCAGGAGCTCTTGGTCACGCCCGGCAGCTCGCCACGGTGGGCCATCTCACGAAGGCACACGCGGCACAGGCCGAACTTGCGGTAGACGGAGTGGGGCCGGCCGCAGCGCTGGCAGCGGGTGTAACCGCGCACACCGAACTTCGGCTTGCGGGCGGCCTTAGCGATCAGAGCCTTCTTCGCCACGGTCAGTTCTCCTTGAACGGGAAGCCGAGGTGACGAAGGAGGGCACGACCCTCGTCGTCGTTGGTCGCCGTGGTGACCACGGTGATGTCCATGCCCCGGACCCGGTCGATCTTGTCCTGGTCGATCTCGTGGAACATGACCTGCTCCGTGAGACCGAAGGTGTAGTTGCCACGGCCGTCGAACTGCTTCGGCGACAGGCCGCGGAAGTCACGGATACGCGGCAGCGCGAGCGACAGCGTACGGTCCAGGAACTCCCACATGCGGTCACCGCGGAGGGTGACGTGGCAGCCGATCGGCTGCCCCTCGCGCAGCTTGAACTGCGCGATCGACTTGCGGGCCTTGGTGACGGACGGCTTCTGGCCGGTGATCGTGGTGAGGTCCTTGATGGCACCCTCGATCAGCTTGGAGTCGCGGGCGGCGTCGCCCACACCCATGTTGACCACGATCTTGACGAGGCCGGGGATCTGCATGACGTTCTCGTAGGAGAACTCCTCACGCAGCTTGCCGGCGATCTCCTCGCGGTAGCGCAGCTTCAGACGCGGCGCGGTAGTGGTCGCAGTCATCAGATGTCCTCACCGGTCCGCTTGGCAACGCGGATCTTGTTGCCCTCGTCGTCAAAGCGGTAGCCGACGCGGGTAACGACCTTCTTGCCGTCCTTCTCCACGACCAGCTGAACATTGCTGATGTGGATGGGGGCTTCGGTGGTCACGATGCCACCGGTCTGCGAACCGCGAGCCGTCTGTCCGGCCTTGGTGTGCTTCTTGACCCGGTTGACACCCTCGACGAGAACACGGTCCTGCGTGGGGTAGGCCACAATGACCTTGCCCTGCTTGCCCTTGTCCTTACCGGTGATGACCTGAACCAGGTCGCCCTTCTTGATCTTCATGCTTACAGCACCTCCGGCGCGAGCGAGATGATCTTCATGAACTTCTTCTCGCGCAGCTCACGGCCCACCGGGCCGAAGATACGGGTGCCACGAGGGTCGCCGTCGTTCTTCAGAATGACGGCGGCGTTCTCGTCGAAGCGGATGTACGAGCCGTCCTGACGACGACGCTCCTTCACGGTGCGAACGATGACCGCCTTGACGACGTCACCCTTCTTCACGTTGCCACCGGGGATCGCGTCCTTGACGGTGGCGACGATGACGTCACCGATGCCCGCGTAGCGACGACCCGAGCCACCGAGAACACGGATGGTGAGAATTTCCTTCGCACCCGTGTTGTCGGCGACGCGCAGTCGCGACTCCTGCTGGATCACGTCTATCTCCTGATCGTCTGCCGGTTCCCCGGGGGCCGCTCATCCGTGGACGCGCGGCTCCCGGAGCCTGGCGGAACTGTTCCGAGGGGAAACCCCCTCGGAGGGGGACCTGCTGGTGTTACTTGGCCTTCTCGAGGATCTCGACGATGCGCCACCGCTTCGTGGCGGACTGCGGCCGGGTCTCCATCAGGAGGACGCGGTCGCCGACGCCGGCGGCGTTCTGCTCGTCGTGGGCCTTGAGCTTGTTCGTACGGCGGATGACCTTGCCGTACAGAGCGTGCTTGACGCGGTCCTCGACAGCGACGACGACGGTCTTGTCCATCTTGTCGCTGACAACGAGACCCTCACGGGTCTTGCGGTCTCCGCGGTCGGCCTTGGTCTCGGTCACGTTGTTCTCAGTCATCAGGCGCTCTCCACCGTCTCGATGCCCAGCTCGCGCTCACGCATCAGGGTGTAGATCCGCGCGATGTCCTTGCGCACGAGCTTCAGCCGCCCGTGGTTTTCGAGCTGACCGGTCGCCGCCTGGAAGCGGAGGTTGAACAGCTCTTCCTTGGCCTCGCGGAGCTTGTCGACAAGCTCCTCGTTGCCCAGCTCGCGCAGTTCGGACGCCTTGGTCACGGCCGCCATCACGACTCACCTGCCTCGCGCCGAACGATCCGGCACTTCATCGGAAGCTTGTGAGCAGCGCGGGTAAGCGCCTCACGCGCAATCTTCTCGTTCGGGTAGGACAGCTCGAACATCACCCGTCCCGGCTTGACGTTCGCGATCCACCACTCGGGGGAACCCTTACCGGAACCCATGCGGGTCTCGGCGGGCTTCTTCGTGAGCGGACGGTCCGGGTAGATGTTGATCCAGACCTTGCCGCCACGCTTGATGTGACGCGTCATGGCGATACGAGCGGACTCGATCTGCCGGTTCGTCACGTAGGCGGGGGTCAGCGCCTGGATGCCGTACTCGCCGAACGCAACCTGCGTTCCACCCTTGGACATACCGCTGCGCTTGGGGTGGTGCTGCTTGCGGTGCTTGACCCTACGGGGGATCAGCATTTCGGTCAGGCCTCCGTTCCGCCGGTAGAAGAGGTCGTCGCCTCGGCGGCCGGAGCAGCGGTGGCGTCGGCCTTGGGGGCCTCGGCTCCCGGGCTCTGCTGCGGCTTGCGGCCACGTCCGCCACGCTCGCCACCGCGGCCACCACGGCCGGCGGGACGGTCGTTGCCGCCACCGCGGGCGGGACGGTTACCGGCGCGCGCCGCGGCGTTCTCGGCGCGGACCTCGGCGATGTTCTTGACGTCGCCCTTGTAGATCCAGACCTTCACACCGATGCGGCCGAAGGTCGTCTTGGCCTCGAAGAAGCCGTAGTCGACGTTGGCACGGAGCGTGTGCAGGGGCACACGGCCCTCGCGGTAGAACTCCGAGCGGGACATCTCGGCGCCGCCGAGACGGCCACCGCACTGGATCTTGATGCCCTTGGCGCCGGCCTTCATCGTCGACTGCATGCTCTTACGCATGGCGCGACGGAAGGAGACACGCGAGGAGAGCTGCTCGGCCACGGCCTGGGCCACGAGCTGAGCGTCCACCTCGGGGTTCTTGACCTCAAGGATGTTGAGCTGGACCTGCTTGCCGGTCAGCTTCTCCAGCTCGCCGCGGATGCGGTCGGCCTCGGCGCCGCGGCGGCCGATGACGATGCCCGGACGCGCGGTGTGGATGTCGACGCGGACGCGGTCACGGGTGCGCTCGATCTCCACCTTGGAGATGCCGGCCCGCTCCATGCCCTTCGTCATCATGCGACGAATGGCAACGTCTTCCTTGACGTAGTCCGAGTACAGCTTGTCGGCGTACCAGCGGGACTTGAAGTCCGTGGTGATACCGAGCCGGAACCCATGCGGGTTAACCTTCTGGCCCATTACCGGGTTCCTTCCTTGCTGCTGACGACCACGGTGATGTGGCTGGTCCGCTTACGGATCCGGTAGGCACGACCCTGCGCGCGCGGCCGGAACCGCTTCAGGGTCGGACCCTCGTCCACATACGCCTCGCTGATGACCAGCGAATTGGCGTCGGAGTGGTCGTAGTTGTGCGCGGCGTTGGCAATGGCGCTGTCAAGCACCTTGCCTACCGGCACGCTCGCGGCCTGCGGGGCGAAGCGCAGGACCGCCTGAGCCTCCGTGGCATCCATGCCACGGATGAGGTCCACCACGCGGCGGGCCTTCATGGGCGTGACGCGGATGTACCGCGCCTGGGCCCTGGCTTCCATGGTTGTCCCTTCGGTGAGAGTCATAGTCAGTTCACCCCGCGTTAGCGGCGCTTCGACTTCCGGTCGTCCTTGACGTGGCCTCGGAAGGTGCGAGTCGGCGAGAACTCGCCGAGCTTGTGGCCGACCATGGACTCGGTGACGAACACCGGGACATGAATCTTGCCGTTGTGCACCGCGATCGTGTGGCCCAGCATGGCCGGGACGATCATCGAGCGACGGGACCAGGTCTTGATGACGTTCTTGGTGCCTGCTTCGTTCTGTACGTCCACCTTCTTGATGAGGTGTCCGTCGACGAAGGGCCCCTTCTTGAGACTGCGCGGCATCTAAACCCGCTCCTAGCGCTTCTTGTTCGTCTTGCGGCGGCGGACGATGTACTTGCTGCTTGCCTTCTTCGGCGAGCGAGTACGACCCTCCTTCTGACCCCACGGGCTGACCGGGTGGCGACCACCGGAGGTCTTGCCCTCACCACCACCGTGCGGGTGGTCGACCGGGTTCATCGCGACACCGCGGACGGTCGGGCGGACGCCCTTCCAGCGCATACGGCCGGCCTTGCCCCAGTTGATGTTCGACTGCTCGGCGTTGCCGACCTCGCCGATGGTGGCGCGGCAGCGGACGTCGACCAGCCGGATCTCGCCGGACGGCATGCGGAGGTGGGCCATGGAGCCCTCCTTCGCCAGGAGCTGCACGGAGGCACCCGCGGAACGGGCGAACTTCGCGCCGCCGCCGGGCCGCAGCTCGATGGCGTGGATGGTCGTACCGACCGGGATGTTGCGCAGCGCCAGGTTGTTGCCGGGCTTGATGTCGGCGGCCGGACCGTTCTCGACACGGGCGCCCTGCGCCAGGCCACGGGGGGCGATGATGTAGCGCTTCTCGCCGTCCGCGTAGTGGAGCAGCGCGATGCGCGCGGTGCGGTTCGGGTCGTACTCGATGTGCGCGACCTTGGCAGGCACGCCGTCCTTGTCGTGACGACGGAAGTCGATCACGCGGTAGGCGCGCTTGTGGCCACCACCCTGGTGGCGAACGGTCACACGACCGGCGTTGTTACGGCCGCCCTTGCTGTGCAGCGGGCGGACCAGCGACTTCTCCGGCGTGGACCGCGTGATCTCGACAAAGTCGGCGACGCTGGAGCCACGACGGCCCGGGGTCGTCGGCTTGTACTTGCGGATACCCATTGTCTCTCAGTCCTCGGAAGAATTCCGGATCCTGGACGTCTCGACCTCCGTCAGGAGGTCGGGCCGCCGAAGATGTCGATACGGTCGCCCTCTGCGAGGGTCACGATGGCGCGCTTGGTGTCCGCGCGCTTCCCGAAACCGGTGCGGGTGCGCTTGCGCTTGCCCTGGCGGTTGATCGTGTTGACCCCGGCGACCTTGACCGAGAAGACCGCTTCCACGGCCTGCTTGATCTGGGTCTTGTTGGCCGTGGGCGCCACGATGAACGTGTACTTGTTCTCGTCGAGCAGCGCGTAGCTCTTCTCGGACACAACCGGCTTGACAAGAATGTCGCGGTGGTCGTGGAAGGTCTTGCTGGTGATCTCAGCCATCAGGCTTCGCTCCCCTCGTTGTCATCGGCCTTCTGGGGGCCAGACACGAAGGACTCGAAAGCGGCCTGGGTGAAGACCACGTCGTCGGAGACGATCACGTCGTACGTGTTGAGCTGGCCCGGCGCCAGGATGTGCACCTGGGGCAGGTTGCGGGCGGAGAGCCACGCGGCCTCGTCGGCCCGCTCGACGACCAGGAGCACGTTCTTGCGCTCGCTGATCTTGCCAAGCAGGGTCTTCGCGGCCTTGGTGGACACCGCGTCCTCGACCAGGCCGGAGACGACGTGGATACGAGAGTGACGGGCCCGGTCGGTGAGGGCACCGCGCAGGGCGGCGGCCTTCATCTTCTTCGGGGTCCGCTGCGAGTAGTCACGCGGCACGGGGCCGTGGACGACGCCACCGCCGGCGAACTGCGGAGCGCGGGTCGAACCCTGACGGGCGCGGCCGGTGCCCTTCTGGCGGTACGGCTTCTTGCCACCGCCGCGGACTTCACCGCGGGTCTTGGTCTTGTGCGTGCCCTGTCGGGCCGCGGCCAGCTGGGCGACGACGACCTGGTGGATCAGCGGAATGCTGACCTTGGCGTCGAAGATCTCCGTGGGGAGTTCGACGGTCCCGGCCTTGTCGCCTGCCGGCGAAATGATGTCGATGGTGCTCATCAGTTACCTCAGACCCCCTTGGCCGCGGTACGGACCAGGACGAGGCCGCCGTTCGGACCAGGAACCGCACCCTTGATCAGGATGAGGCCCTTCTCCGCGTCAACGGCGTGAACGGTCAGGTTCTGGGTGGTGACCCGCTCGTTGCCCATACGGCCGGCCATCCGCATGCCCTTGAACACGCGGCCCGGGGTGGCGCAGCCACCGATGGAACCAGGAGAGCGGTGCTTGCGCTGGGTGCCGTGTCCGGCGCCCAGGCCCTTGAAGTTGTGACGCTTCATGACACCGGCGAAGCCCTTGCCCTTGCTCTTGCCCGTGACGTCAACCTTGACGCCGGACTCGAACGCGGCAGCGGTGATCTCCTGGCCGAGCGTGTAATCGCTGGCGTCGGAGGTGCGGAGCTCCACCAGGTGGCGGCGGGGGGTCACATCGGCCTTGGCGAAGTGGCCCTTGAGGGGCTTGTTCACCTTGCGAGGGTCGATCTCGCCGAAGGCGATCTGGACCGACTCGTAGCCATCGGAGTCATTCGTACGGACCTGGGTAACGACGCAGGGTCCGGCCTTCACCACGGTGACCGGGACGACACGGTTGTTCTCGTCCCAGACCTGGGTCATGCCGAGCTTCTCGCCCAGGACACCCTTGATCGGCTTAGTCATCTCTTCCGCGCCTCTCAGAGCTTGATCTCGATGTCGACGCCGGCCGGAAGGTCCAGGCGCATCAACGAGTCAACGGTCTTGGGCGTCGGGTCGAGAATGTCGATCAGGCGCTTGTGTGTGCGCATCTCGAAGTGCTCGCGCGAGTCCTTGTACTTGTGCGGCGACTTGATGACGCAGTACACGTTCTTCTCAGTGGGCAGCGGCACCGGGCCCGCGACCGACGCACCAGTACGCGTCACCGTCTCGACGATCTTCTTCGCCGAGGAATCGATGACCTCGTGGTCGTAGGCCTTGAGCCGGATGCGGATCTTCTGTCCCGCCATGGCTGCTTCGTAGTCCTGTCTCTCGTAACGCTCTGGGACCCGGTGATTCCGGGCTCTTCTCCGACCCACGCGGTCGGGCGTGTCGCGTCCCCGTCCATGAAAATCTCCCGAAGGATTTTCCCTGCCAGGGGTGCGGGCCCAACGTCCGCGAGCCGGGGAGAACCGCGGGTATATCGCGTTCCACCACCGGGAGCCTGGCCGGTACCCCGCTGACACTTCCCGGAAGATTCCCGTACGTCCGGCCCCAGCGCTGCCCATAAGGCAGTTGGGGACGACGAGTACTGTGGGACTCGCTTCCGGTCCTCCCGACGGGAGGCGCGCAGCATTGGCACTCAACCGAGCAACCTGAACAGTGTGCCATAGGGGCCTTGACCCTGGCCAATCGGGCCGGAAAGCGTACCCCAGGCCACGATTGCCGAATCGCCGACACCCACATACCCGGACATGCACCACCCCTGCGCTTCACTCACAGTATTAATTGAGTCACGAACAGTGAAGTCGCGAGTTATCCTCACCCTCACGTGATCGCTCGGGAACGGCGCGGTCGGAAGCGGTGAAAGGTACCGGGAGTCATGGCAAAGTTACGGCTGATGATCGGCAGGGAGCACGTCGCGGAACTGGCCCGGCTGAGCAATCCCGTGGGCGCGGTCGAGGAGCTGATCTGGAACGCGCTGGACGCGGACGCCGGGCGGGTGAGCGTCGTACTGGAGCGCGGCGACCTCGGAGCCGTCGACCGGGTGGTCGTCACCGACGACGGCACGGGAATCGCCGCGGACCGCTGTGACGAGTACTTCCGGCACATCGGCGTCTCCTGGAAGAAGAGCGCGGGCACCAGCCCGGTGAGGAAGCGGACCCTGCACGGCAAGAGCGGCCGGGGCCGGGTGCGTGCCTTCGCGCTCGGTACGGAGGTCCGCTGGACCAGCGTGAGCGACGGCCCGCACGGGCTCCACCGCGTGGTCATCGAGTCGGACCGCGGCTCCATGGACGAGTTCGACGTCAGCGACCCCGAACCGGCGACCGGGCCGACCGGCACGGTCTTCGAGGCGCTCGGTGGCGAGGAGGCGCAGCGGCTGACCGAGGACACCGCCCGCTCGGCGCTGACCGCCGCCTTCGCCCTCTATCTCGCCGCGTACCCGGACATCGACATCGAGTACGACGGCCGGCGGCTGGACCCGTCGTCGGAACAGCTGCACGTCACCGGCCCGTACGAGATCCCGACGGGATCCGGCTGCCCGGGCGCCCCGGCGCAGCTCCGCCTCATCGAATGGAAGCGGCCCGTCGCCCGGGCCCTCATCCTCTGCGACGGCCGCGGCATGTCGCTGGCCCAGCTCAGGCCCGAGATCCAGGCCCCAGGCTTCCACTTCACCGCGTACCTCTCCTGGCCCGGCTTCGAGGACGCCGAGGCGGGGGACCTCACCTTCGCCGACTGGACGCCGGACGGAACCACGGCGGAAGTGGTGGCGAGGGCCCGCGAGCGTATGAGGACGCACTTCCGCTCCCGCGCCGACGAGCGGCGCGGAGAGCTTGTACGGTCCTGGCGTTCGGACGGCATCTACCCGTACGAGGGCGAGCCCGGCAGCGACCAGGAGCGCGCGGAACGGGAGACGTTCGACGCGGTGGCGACGACGGTGATCCGGCATCTGCCACAGGTGAAGAAGACGCAGCGGACGACCTTCGCACTGATGCGATCGGTACTGGCGCACGAGCCCAACGACGTGCTGCGGATCGTGGAGGAGCTTTTCACCCTCTCCAAGCAGGAGCGTGAGGAACTGGCCCGGCTCCTCGACCGGACCCCGCTGTCGGCCCTGATCAAGGCGTCGACGGTGGCGACGAGCCGGCTGGACTTCCTGGCCGCCCTCGAACACCTGGTCTTCGACCCCGAGACCAGGGGCCGGGTTAAGGAGCGCTCGGAACTCCACCGCATCCTGGAGAACGAATGCTGGGTGTTCGGCGAGGAGTACGGCCTGCACGCGAGCGACCGGAGCCTGAACGAGGTGCTGAACCAGCACTGCCACCTGCTCGGGCGCCCGGTCCCGGATCCGGGACCGGTACTGCGGCCGGACGGCCGGACGGGCATCGTCGACCTCATGCTGTCGAAAGCCGCACGGCACCGGCACGACGAGCGACACCATCTGGTGATCGAGCTCAAGCGCCCCGACGTCACCCTGGGCATGGCCGAGTTCGCGCAGATCAGCAGCTACGCACAGGCCGTGCGGCGGGACCCGAGGTTCCGGGACACCCGGGTGACCTGGGACTTCTGGCTGGTGGGCAACACCATGGACGAGACTCTCCGCGAACAGGCCCACCAGCGCGACCGCGAACCGGGCTGCGCGGCCGACCACCCGACGTACCGCATCTGGGTCCGGACATGGGGCGAGATCATCGAGGGCTGCCAGACGCGCCTGCGCTTCTACGGCGAGCACCTGGAGTACCAGTCCACGACCGAGCACGCCACGGACTACCTGATCCGCGCACACACGGCCGCCGTGACGGACCTGGTCGCCGACGGCACCCTCCCGACCGTCCCCGCGCCGCGCTCCGGCACGGGGGCGAAAGACTCCGTGACTCCCTGACCGCTCAGCCGCGCACGGTCAGCGCTTCTTCTCCGGGACGTCCACGGCGTACGGAACGAAATCGGCCCACGCGGCGGCGGCGAAGCCGAGCGAGGGCAGCCGTACATCCTTGGAGTCGCGGACATGGACCGTCCGCGGGGTGGCGGCGACCTCGACGCACGAAGGGCCGTCAGCCGTGCTGTAGCTGCTCTTGAACCACGCCAGGCCGGAGGCGTCTCCGGCGGACGGCTTGAAGGTCATGTCTCTCCCAGCAGTTTCTCGATGAAGGCCAGCGACTCCCGAGGCGGGAGGGCCTGCGCCCGGATCGTCCCGTAGCGGATGTCCAGGAGCTGGACCTCCCTGGGGTTGGAGATCACGCGGCTGAGGAGCTGGATCTCGTTCAGCGCGATCGTCGTCCCGTCCTTCAGCCTGAGCAGCCGGAACGCTCCGTCGAGACCGGCGTTCTCCGCACACCCCAGGGGGAGCACCTGAAAGTCAACATTACGCAACTGCCCCACCTCCAGAAGGTGTTCGAGCTGGCGTCGCATCACCATTGTGCCCCCGACATTGCGGCGGAGCGTGGCCTCGCACTGAACAAAGCTGAAGAGGGGCTGCGCGGTCGGGGACCGCAGGATCTGCTTCCGCGCCGTACGCCCGGCCATCCTCCGCTCCACCTCCTCCTCGGAGAAGGGCGGCCGCCGGTTGCCGAACACGGCCTCCGCGTACTCCTCGGTCTGGAGCAGCCCTTCGACGACGGAGTTGTTGTAGGCCAGCAGCTCGACGGCCTCGTCCTCCAGCTTCTTCACGCCCCGGACCTTCTTCGGGTAGCGCGCCTCCGCCATGTCCTCCTTCATCGCGGCGATCCTGCCGCCCGCGCCCAGCACCTCGTCCGCCCGGTCCAGGAACTCGGG
Source organism: Streptomyces sp. NPDC059092 (assembly GCF_042756365.1). NCBI lineage: Bacteria > Bacillati > Actinomycetota > Actinomycetes > Kitasatosporales > Streptomycetaceae > Streptomyces > Streptomyces sp. NPDC059092. The sequence continues at coordinate 17,535 of NZ_JBHZEJ010000066.1, read as the reverse complement.
CCGGGGGATACGGCTGCCGGCCTCGACCTTGTAGACCTGGTTCTCGCCGTAGCCGATCGCCGTACCGAACTCGGCCTGACTCAGCCCGGCCGCCGTCCGCCAGAGCTTGATCTGCCGCCCCAGCGCCGCGACGACGGCCCCCGAGTCGTCATCCTCGAAATCCGGCCCCCAGCCGGATCCGTCGAGACCGTCCATTCCGTCCGCACCGCCCCTGCCCGCACCCACCGCGCGCACCTCCGAGATCGACGTCAGTCACCACACGAACTCGGCGCGCGGCAGCCTCCGAGGCCGGTGACTACCTGTAAGCGCGCCATCACAGATGACCCTACGCACATCCGGCCACGCAGCGTGACGCAAGCAGCGAACCACCACTCGCGCGAGCGCCCCTCCACTCTGCGCCCCATGAACTCCGCACACCGTCCTCCACCCGGAGACAGAGCCAGCGCTGGACCTGCTGACAGTGCCCCAAGTCATGGCCCGCCTCCGACTCGGCCGCTCCGCCGCCTACGACCTGCTCCGCACCCGCCAGCTCGCATCGATCACCCTCGGCCGCGCCCGCCGCATCCCCGCCCACGCCCTCACCGAGTTCGTCCACGCCCGACTCGACCAGGAAGCCGCCTGATGACCACGCCCCGCGACCCCACTCCCTCCCGCCGCGTCCGCGCCAACGGCGACGGGACCGTCTACCAGCGGAAAGACGGACGCTGGGAAGCCGCCGGCTACGTCCTCGCCCCCGGCAACACCCGCAAGCGCATCCGCGTCTACGGCACCACCCGCAAGGAGGCCCTGGCCAAGCTCACCGAGAAGATCGCAGCCAGCAACCGCGGCGTCCCCGTGCCGTCCGCGCAGGGCAGCGTGGCTGCGTACCTGACGTACTGGCTGGAGGCCGTCGCCGTCCATCACCTCAGCGAGAACACCCACACCCGCTACACCGCCTGCGTCAACCAGCACCTCATCCCCGGCCTCGGCAAGAAAAGGCTCGCCAAACTCACCGCCAAGGACATCCGCACCTGGCTCAACCAGCTCCGCACCACCTGCCAGTGCTGCGCACGCGGCATCGACGCCAGCCGTACTCAGCCCCGTTGCTGCGCCGCCGGAGCGTGCTGCTCCAAGCGGCTCTCCCCGCTGACGCTGGCGTACATCCACTCCGTACTCAAGTCCGCCTTGGAGCACGCCGTCCGCGAGGAAGAGATCACGCGCAATGTCGCCCGCAACGTCCGTACGGGTACGCCCCGCCCCCGTCGGTTCGAACCACTCACGGCCGACGAAGCCCGCCAGTTCCTCGCTGCTGTCCGCACTCACCGCCTGTTCGCGCTGTACGAACTCGCCCTCCACACCGGACTCCGCAAAGGAGAACTCCTCGGCCTCCAGCGGGAAGAGCTCGGCCTCCACAACGGCACCGCCAGCATCCGCCGCACCCTCCAGCGCACCCAGACCGGCGGGCTTACCACCCTGCCCACCAAGACGCACGCATCCGAACGACGCATTGCCCTCCCGAGCGAGTGCATCCCCTCGCTGAAGGAACACCTTGAAGGTCAGGAACGGGAACGCGAAGCGGCAGAGGGGCGCTGGAAGGACAACGGCCTCGTCTTCACCACACCAGCAGGAGGGCCGATCGATCCCGCGAACCTCAATCGCAGCTTCCGCGCCCTCCTCGATCGGGCCGGCCTTCGCCGCATCCGCTTCCACGACCTACGGCACTCCACCGCCACCCTGCTCCTGGAGCAAGGCGTCGAACTCGTCGTGATCAAAGAACTCCTCGGCCACGCCCACATCGGCGTCACCGCCACCGTCTACGCCCACGTCAGACTCCGCCTCCAGCGCAACGCCATCAACCTCCTCGGCCGTACGCTCCACACCCCTTCCGAGACCGCCAACCAGCCTGACGCCGACGACACCCCAGCTCTCCTGCGCGCCCCCGTCCGCTGACGTTGCCGTCAACTACTGCCGTCAAACCGCCAGAAGCCCCACCGGACGAAAATCCGGTGGGGCCTCTAACGGCTTTATGGGGTGGGTGGGTCCTGAGCCATCCACCCCAAGTAGCGAGGTGTCCCTCACTACATCATTAACAACCCATGGAGGTCATCACCCAATCTTCAGAAATGACAATCTCCTGCCGCTCCCCATTTATCACCCATACTCCATCCCATTCGATTTTGCGAACCTCGCCACGGAAGTTCTCAAATTCTACGAAACTCCCAAGAGCGCCTTCGAGGTAGCCGAGCTCTCTGAGCAAGACATCTGGAGTTGCGAATCCGCGGGTAGGACCCACGCTTCCCCCTCCGGTCTTTCTGTTCTCGTAGCGCATCCGAAGATAGGGACTAGGCGCTCGAGACGTGAGAGTCGGTCGCAGCATTCGCTTGAACCGATAGGCTGCTTCCTCGACGGTCTCATTGCCGGAAAATTCGCAACGATAGGACGGAAATACCGCGATAACCGAGTCGTTCAGGGACTCGTCCCTCCCTGCGTGATATCCATGAACAGAAGGAGAGACTGCCGCCACCGAATCGAACCTGTAGCCTGCATGGGCGAAACCGGTCGCCACGGAGAATGGTCGCACTTCCGGCTCAACACGGAGCCGCCGGTGACGGGAAAACTCGAGGACAGCCTTGACCAGCCCCTCATCGAATGAATCGAGCGTGTTCATTTGGTACGCTCGATCCCCTTCAGGGCTCAATGCCAACGAGAAGACAAACCTGGGATTTGGCGACCATTGCCACGCATCAGAAAGGCCGGGGAACTCTCTGGCGTTCCCAATTCCAGTCACGGCCTGCCTGATATTCACGGTTCCACTCACTTCGCTCTCGCGCCTATCTTGAGTAGTTCGGCCCTGTGATTTGCCTGTACCGCTGCGTCATACTGCCACCCAAACTAGAGTTCAATGATCCCGACATCGGACGAAGATTACTTACGTCGTTGTAGTAGTCATTTCGAACTGCTCGACTACTGTTGTAGCCAATCGAATTCCAGTGATCAACCACAGGTGAGATGTGATCGTAGGTGACATTACCCTGAATGATACTACCCGTCTCATCGAGCCAGTTGCCCTGTGCGTCCGTCCATTGATTGCGCATGGCGTCATGAGTCGTAGCTCGGTACCCGCTCGGGTATTGCTCGCGACCGAGCCTGGTAGCCAGAGGATTGGGGTTGCTCCCCATAGTTCCATTGGCGAGCCTGGGCTGGCCTCCGCTTGCACAGGTACACGTTGATGAGTGCGCCGGGTTACTGCCGCCGCAATTGTGAACCAGGACCGGCGTAGCCCCCGCCAGCACATAGTACGTGTGGATGTCGGCGACGGTGAGGTTGTGAACCGTGGCCGGCTGGGTCCAGGTTTTGATGGCAGTGATCTGGATGTGGGTGCCGCTGCTGGTGCGGAGCCACTGGCCCGAATAGAGGTCCCTGGCGTTGATCCACTCGTCCAGTTCCGGGACCCAGAAGGGGTGTTTGTCCGTCGCTGTGAGCGACGCGGTCCTGCCGCCCTTCTTTCCGTCCAGGTCGATGGTGACCCTGACCAGGTTCTTGGCGCCCTTGCCGATGATTTCTGCCGTCACCGGCTTTGCGACTGTCTCGCCGGTTTTCGGGTCCGTCGCGAGAACCCGGTCCCCGACCTTTACATCGGCGATCTTCTTGCGGGTGCCGTCCGCCAGCAGGACCTCCGTCTTCGGGAGGAAGCTGTTCGGCGTCTTGCAACTACCACCGCCACCTCCACCGCCTCTGGCTCCGCCGCCGCTGCCCTTCGGGCTGCCGACTCCGCTTCCCCGTTTGATGACCTTGGAGGCAACCGCTTTGACGCCCTTGGCAATGGCCTTGCCTATCACTGCGCCTGCGGCTCCGGTGACGCCTCCGACCACGGCTCCCTTGCCCGCCGCTGCCGCGAAGCCGCCCAGGCTCTTGTCCGCCTTGGGGTCCAACGCGTTGCCGACCGCTCCCGCCGCCGCTCCCGCGATGGCGCCGCACGACGCTCCGACCGCCACGGCGCCGACGCCGCCCGTCACCACGCCCGCGCCGACCGCTACCGAGCCGCAGGCAACTCCCACCACCACTTCAGTGGTGATGGTGATGATCTCGGTCTTGTACTTCTTCCAGAATCCCTTGGCCTTGCAGATGAAGTCGCAGGGGGCGGGCTTGGTCACCGTGACCGTTTTGGTGATCGTGTACGTGACCGTCGTCGTCGTACCCGAACTGACGCTCCCGGAACCGGCGTTGCCACCGCCACCGCCACCGCTGCCACCACCCTTCTTCGGGCCGCCGCCGTAGTGCGGGGACGGATTCTGCTTCCCGTGGCCGCAGACGTCCGCCGGGCACAGCCCCGTAGGGTCGCTGGAGCTGACCGGGCTGTTGCCCGCGTACGCGTAGCCGTTCATCTGGAGCGGTTCGGTGACGTCGATGACCGGGTCCGCCGAGAGGAAGCGGCCCGCCGCCTGGTCGTACTCGCGGGCGCCGAGGTGGGTCAGGCCCGTGGCCGCGTCGTCGATGCCGGTGCCCAGGTAGCTGCGTTTGTTCGGCCAGAGGGCCGGCTTGGGGCCGCGGGCCTCTCCGTACGGTTTGAACGCCCGGCGCGTGACCGTCTGGGACCCGCCCAGTTCCACCGTGGTGTTGGCCGTGCCGAGGTGATCGCTGATCAGGGCGTTGACGGTGTGGCCCGTGCTCGAACCGTTGGTCGCGGTGCGGACGACCGTCGGCGCGCCCGGGTGGGAGTAGGAGCGGGAGGCGCGGGTGATCTTGCCGGTGGCGTCCGTGGTCAGCTCGGTCTCGCCGAGGTAGAGCGTGGAGCCCGTGGGCGAGTTCTCCAGGATGCGGTTGCCCGCCGCGTCGTACACGTACCGCGTCTTGACACCGTCGTCCGTGATCGTGTCGAGCCTGTTCTCCGGCGTCCAGGTGAGGTTCTGGGTGGTCGCGGGGAGGTCACGGACCGTCGTGTTGCCGACGTCGTCGTAGGTGTACGCGCTGCTCTTGCCTCCCGCCGTGGCGGACACCGAGGTGAGGGTGTGCGGCTGGACCAGGCCCTTGCCCGTGACCTGGCGGCCGTACCGGGAGGTGTACGTGACGCTCGATGCCGCGTCGGCCGGGTCGTGGTCCGTCAGCGTGGCCCGGTTGCCGAGCCAGTCGTAGGTGAAGGACTGGCGGTAGGCCGTGGTACCCGTCGAGACCGTTGTCGCCGCGGGCGCCGCCGCGGCCAGTGAGGTGGTCAGGCCCGCGCTCGGGGTCGTGGTGTCGGTCGCCACGGTCGGGGCGTCGGCGACCGGGCCGCCGGAGGGCTCGCCGTCCGCGCGGTAGCCCCAGTTGGTGCCGCCGGACGAACGGCAGCCGGTGCCCGAGGTGCCGGGGGTGATGTCCGACGTCCAGGCGTGGACCAGTTCACCCAGCGCGTCGTACGTGTAGCACTGGTTGTCCCAGGTGGAGCCGGACGCGTCGGTGAGCTTGCGGGCGTTCGAGGTGATCGTGCCCGAGGCGTCGTACGCGTAGTAGCTGTCCGCGACCCGGTGGGTGCCCGCCGTCTCGCGGTCGGTGACCGTGCGCTGGAGGCCCCCGGTGTGCTGGTCCACGAAGTTGGTGGTCCAGACCCGCGACGGCTGCGACCCGCTGACCGAGCGCAGCGGCTCACCGTACGGGGAGTAGGTGATGTCGGAGGTGTACCACGAGATGCCCGAGGTGGATTCCGGCAGACCATCGTCGTCGTACCGCGTGACGACCTTCTCGGCTGCCAGGCCGCCCTTCGCCGGGAGCGTGACCGACAGCGGCTTTCCGGTGGGGGTGTAGGCGTAGGAGTACGCGTACGTCCCGGAGAGCCCGGCCGTCGTCGCGTGCGACGGGATGACCGTCTCACGCCCGGTGACCTGGTAGTCCGTGTCGTACCCGGTGACCCGGTCGATGTAGTCGCCGGTGGCGTCGTGCCGGATCGAGGCGACGGGCAGGCCGGTCGCGCCGGGCAGGGTGTCGTACGTGAACTCCTTGACCGGCGCCGAGGTCGCCGAGCCCTCGCGGACGGCCACCACGCGGTCCAGTTCGTCGTACTGGGTGTGGACGCTCTTGCCGAGCACGTCGGTGGCCCGCGTCCGGCGGTCGGCGTCGTCGTACGCGAAGGTGGAGGTACCGGTGTCGGGGTCCGTGGAGCTGGTCAGGCGCCCGCGGACGTCGTACGTGTACTCCCAGGCGTTGCCGGCCGGGTCGGTGACCTTGGTGTGGTTGCCCCGCGCGTCGTACGTGTAATTCGTCGTCCGCCTGGTGCTCGTGGAGCCGGCCTTGGTGTAGTGCTGGACCGAGGTGACCCGGCCCTGCGCGTCGGTGAAACTCTGGGTGGACGGGGCGGTCTGGCCCGGCGGGTCGACGTAGACGTAGTCGTCGCCATAGGTGGTGTACGTCGCGTACTTGAAGTCGGCGCCGTGGTAGACGGAGGAGCGCACCGCGCGTTCGAGACCGTCGTACCGCGTCTTGGTCTTGTTCGGTACGAGGGATTCCGAGACGCGCGCGAAGAGCTTGGTCTCGGGCTCGCCCTGGGCAAGGTAGCCGCCGGTCTGCTCCCAGACCAGGCCGTGGTCGTTGTACTTGGTGTCGGTAATGATCCGGCCGGCGCCGTGGGCCTCGCTCTGCGTCTGGACCGTACGCCCCAGACCGTCGTAGAGCGTGACCTCGCTGGCATAACGCCCGTCGTCCTTGAGGGACTTGACGGTGACAGCGGCTGGCCGGGTCTCGCTGGAGGTCGCGACGGCGCCGCGGTACGAGATCTCCGTGTCCGGGGACTTGCCGCCCGAGGAGCGCCCCGGGGACCAGCCCTTGACCAGGCGGCCGAGGGCGTCGTACTCGGTTCTGGTGACCCGCCCGTTCGGATCGGTGGCCGTCAGGGCCTGGGCGCGCCCGGGGTCGTAGACCGTCGTGGAGGCGTGGCCCTTGGAGTTGATGAGCTTGACGGCGGTGACGGGGCCGCCGCTGTCGCCCGGGGTGTAGACCGTCTCCGAGGTGCCGGTCAGCGGCGTGCTGGATTTCCTGACGCGGCCGAGCGGATCGTACGAGGTGGTGGAGGTCACGGAGTGGGCTGAGCCGGAGCCGTTGATCTCCGAGACTGATGTCTCCAGCCCCTTGGTCGGGGCGGCTCCCCACGCCTGGCCGTCGAAGGAGGTACGGACCGATCCCAGCAGCTGTGTCGCGGTGTCGGCGGTGTCGAAGCCGGCGCAGGGCGTGGCGGTGGAGCGGGTCTCCTTGGCCTTGCCGATGATCCAGTCGGTGCGGTTGTGGACGTACGACGTCCGCATGCAGACCTGGTCGCTGACCGTCTCGCCGGTGCCGTTCGGCTTGACGACCGACATCTCCAGTTGGGTGGGCAGACCGTACGTGTCGTCGACGGTGGTCTCGGTTCGCACCGCGCGCCAGCTCGTGCCGACCTTCTGGACGGTGTCGGTGCGCGCGATCCAGGTGCGGTGGGCGAGCAGAGGATCGAGATCCGTCCCGTCCTCGGCCTGGCGGGGCCGGGAGCCGGTCTGCTCGGATCTGGGGAAGGCCAGGGCGCGGGCGAGGGCCTCGCGGTCCTCGGAGTGCTTGTACGTCAAGGTCTCGGCGGTCATCCCCGCGAACTGCGGTGCGTCGTCGGCCAGCAGGACGACGGCGTCCTTGGAGTCCTTCACCTGGCCGCCCGTGCCCTGGAAGAAGCGCGTGACGGTGTACGACTGCGACTGCGGATCGCCCTGCTGGGAGGTGGACTTGCTGCCCTTGGTGACGGCGACCTGCCGGTAGCCCCGCCACACGCTGTACGTGCGCAGCGCCGGGCGGAGGAACTCGTTGTCGGTCTTCTGCCAGGCGGGGGACGTGTACTTGTAGGCGGTCACGACGGGCTTGCCGTGGGTGGTGACCCGGTCGGTCTCGGTGACGGAGGCGACGACGTACTTGTTGAACCACGCCTTGGCCGGGGTCTTCTCCTCTCCGTCCGGGGACCAGCGCACGGGATAGCAGGTGGTGTTGGCCTTGCCCTTGTCGGTGGCGGGTTCCGCGGCGCAGCCGCCGGTGTACTCGACCTGGATGTCGCCGCCGTTCTCGGTCGCGACCGTGCCGATGCGCGGGCGGGTGAAGGCGGGCCGCTGGTCCCCGGGGCCCGACGGCACGAGATTGGGAAGCTGCCGGTCCCGCAGGCGCGCGCAGCGGGGAGGAGGAGCCCACGCGGTACTCGCCGAAGCTGACGCCGTCCTTGGACTGAAGGGTCCCTGTGGTGTCCCCGGGCGCGAAGCCTCTGCGGGTGATCGAGTTGAGCCACAGGCTGGGGGACGTGTCGTACCAGTCCTCGGGGAAGGACTGGTGGAGGGTGTACGTGTCGACCTTGCCCAGTCCGCTCTGGCCGGCACGGGCCGCCTTCGTCGTCACCGTGTCCAGGCGGAGCTGGGTCCAGAAGGACGGGAAGGCCGGGCAGAGTTTGGACGTGGACTTGCAGTTGAGGTTGCCGGGTGTGTCCCACCAGGGCCGGTAGGCGCCGGGGTCGTCAGTCTTGGCGAAGTTCGCCGGGTCGCACGCGGCGGCCGACTTGAGGCAGCGCTGCCGGACGCCGAACTCGACGGTGGCCGACGGCTTGGTCAGGTCGGCGGTGCGCATCCCGTACTCGATGGAGACGGGATAGGCGGCCCGGTCGTACTTCTCCGGGGACTTGAACTTCTTGTTGGCCGAGTAGTGGTTGGTCTCCTGCTTCCAGTTGACGACCATCGCGTTGCCGTGGACGTCGACGACCTTGTCCATGCCCCACTGCCAGGCTTGCTGTACGCCCGCACCGCAGCGGGAGTTCGCGAAGGTGGCGGCGTAGCAGGGCTCGTCGGGATGGTTGCCGTACACGGGCACGGTGGAGACGGAGCTGGTGACGGCGTGGCCGCCGCCGACGGCGTTCAGCCCGTAGTGGTACGTCGTGCCGTCCGGGGTGGTGACCACCCAGTACTCGCCTTTGTAAGCGCCGTTGGCGGCGCCGGTCTTCAGTTCGACACGTGTGCCGTCGTCGTTCTGCGGACGGTACGTGTTGGTGTCGCCCTCCCTGACCAGCTCGGTGGTACGGCCGTTCAGCGACATCACCGCGTTGTGCGACACCCAGCACAGGTCCGAGGTCTGGTCCTTCTTGGCCGTGTTGTTGGGCGTGCCGGCCTTGAGCTTCTTGGTGTCGTCCTTGCAGGAGCGGTAGCGCCGCTCGATGTGGCCGGGCTCGTAGTTCCAGCCCTCGCCGATCCACGAGGTCTGCGGTGAGGAGACGGCCGTCTTGCCGTCCACCTCCTGCGAGTCGTAGGCGAAGGAGACGTTCGGGGACGGACCGGCCGGGGTCGGTGGCACGGTCAGCGGGTACGACCAGGAGAAGGAGCCGGAGGAGCCTCCGGCCGCCCACGTTCCGCTGGAGGCGAGCGGGGTCGCCTTGAAGGAACCGCCCGCGCCCGCACCGGAGTCGGTGACGCCAAGCACGGCCGCACCGGCCGCCGCGGCCCGCGTCGCGGACGGCTGGGCGGGGTATCCGGCGCGGGTGACGGAGGGAGCGGAAGAGGCGGGGGCGGACGTGCCGTCGTCGGAGACCGTTCCCGTCCCCGCCCCGCCCGTCGTGTCGACCGTCGCGGTGACCGTTCCGTCAGCGGTGTCGTTGACCGTCTCCAGTTCCTCGTACGCCTGGCACTCCTCCGACTCGGGGGTGTCCAGGTAGCACGCGGGGAACTGGACGAAGCGCAGCCGCGAGGCCCAGTCGGCGCCGTAGAGGTTCTTGAACTTCTCGTAGTCGAACCGCACGGCGACCGGCACAGCTCCTGTGGCCGGCGGGCGTACGGTGACCACCGCGCCGTCCACGCCCTGCGCGGCCGTCTCCGTCCGTCCGGCGACCGTGACCTGCCAGGTCCCCGTCGGGGCGGTCTCCCCCGGTGCCTGCCCCAGGCTGACCGGCAGCTCCGCCACGGGAGTCAGGTCCGCCACGGAGGTCGTCCGCGTGGACGCCGTCCTGGCGTCGGATCCGAAGGTGACCGATCTGGTCTCGGCGGTCGGCACGGTGGTCGTCCCCGAAGGCGCCTGTTGCAGGTCCGCAGGAGTCTCCGTCTTCAGGCTGTCGAGGTTCCTGTTGGCGGTCCTGCCCGACACCACCTGGTCCTGGTCGAGCTTCTCCAGGACCAGTTCCTCACGCCCGCTCTTCGTCGGATCGGGCGGGATCGCCAGCGCCGCCTGTGCGGGGAGCAGCGCCACGAGCAGGGCGAGGCCGAGCCCCGGCACGACAGAGCGATGGACACGACGTCGCCGACGGCGAGTTTCAGACAGACGAGACACGCCAGATCCCCCAGGGACGCCACATGGAATGCAGGTCGGATGCAGAACGGGCCGATTCTGTGGGGGAGTTGCAAAGAATGACCAGAGGAAACGTGAATAAAGTGATCATCATCACGTTGGGGTGACGATTGCTCAGCAATGCGTCATGATCTGCTCGCTCGCTCACTCCGTGTGTTCGGACGACTGGATCCGTGTGAGGGGCTCCGTATCCCCGGTCGGCGACCCGCCGTACGCCGGGACCGAGGGGGGATCTCGCTCATGTCGCAACGCCGGTACCACCTGCCAGGACAGCGCGCCGTCGCCATGCTGTGCGCGGCCGGCATCGCCGTGAGCGGACTGACCTACGCCGGGCTGCGGTTGGCGGACACGGACTCCGGCGCCCCTGCCGAGTCACCGGCACGGTCCACCTCATCGGCGGTGAGCGAGAGCGAGGCCATCACCAGGGCCGCAAGGACCGGCAAGCCGGTGGAGGTCACCTCGCTGCGGACGTCCGACTCCACCACCTGGGCACGCGGCGACGGCCTGATGTCCCGTGAGATCCACGTGTCCCCGATCCGCGCCAAGGTCGGCGGCGAGTGGAAGCCGATCGACCTGTCGCTGCGCAGGACAGGACGAGGCTGGGAGCCGAGGGCCAGCAACAGCGCCGTCGTCTTCTCCGCCGGGGCCAAGGGCGACGGGAGTCGTGCGGAGCGTGCCTCACGGACGGACCGGTCGGACCGTGCGTCCGCCACGCGCCGCGTCTCGTTCCTCCAAGGTCCGGCCGCCGTGAACGCCGCCGAGGCGGACGAGACCGCAAGCCCTCTGGTCACCCTCCACTCCCAGGGGCACGACATCCAGCTCACCTGGCGGGGGCCCATCCCCGAACCGGTCATCGACACCAACCGGGCCCTCTACCCCGAGATCCTCCCCGGCGCGGACCTGGTGCTCACGGCGGACGACAACGGATTCGCCCAGCTTCTCGTCGTGAAGACCCGCGCCGCGGCCACCGACCCCCGCGTCGCCCAGATCGTCTACGGGCTGACCTCCCCCACCCTCACCTTCCGTCTCGACCCGCTCTCCGGCATCGTCATCGCCGAGAACTCCTACGGGGACGAGGTAGCCATGTCGCCCACCCCCATGATGTGGGACTCCGCGGGCGCCCCGGCCGTCACCGACGGCGGAGTCGGCGCCTCCGCGCAGCCCACCGCCCCCGAGGAACTGCCCGCCGACCCCACACCGGAGCCGGAGGAATCACCTTCGGACGAGGAGAGCGCGCCCGGCGACCCCAGCGGTGAACCGGACAGCGAGACCGACGAGCAGTCCGACCCGTACGAGGAAGCACTGCCCTCGGCGAGCGACGAACCCGTACCGGACGCCCCGGAACCGCCGCTCCCGTCCGCCCCGGCGGAGCCCACGGCCGAACCTTCCCACTCCGGGCCCGACGCCACGCTTTCCCTGCCCGGGCTCGACGGCCCGTCCCCCGACTCCCACGGCGCCCTGGTGGACACCGATCTCTCCGGTGCCAACTGGCACATCACCCCGGATGCCGAGCTGCTGTCCGACCCGTCCACGGTCTTCCCGGTCTTCATCGACCCCTCGGTCACCAAGCACACCCAGAACTGGACAACCGTCTACAACCGCTACCCGAACGCCACCTTCTACAACGGCAAGGGCTTCAACAAGGGCGGCACGCACGAGGCCCGTGTCGGCTTCGAGTCCGACACCTGGGGCACCTCGCGCTCCTTCTTCAACATCGGCTTCGACAAGTCCTTGAAGGGAGCGGTCATCACCAAGGCCAGGCTGCGGGTCCTGGAGACGTACGCCTGGTCGTGCAGCGAACGTGCCGTGAGCGTCCACCTCACCGGCGAGATCGACTCCAAGACCAACTGGAAGAACGCCCCCAAGCTCCACAACGGCAACAAGGTCAGCACCAAGAGCTTCGCGCACGGCTGGAAGTCCCACTGCCGCGACGCCTACGAGACCTTCGACGTCAGGAAGTCCGCGCAGAGCGCGGCGGACAAGGGCTGGGACTCCATCACCTTCGGGATGCGCGCGGTGAGCGAGAAGTCCCAGTACGCGTGGAAGAAGTTCGCCGCCAACGGTGAGAACGGCCCCTCCCTCGTCCTCGATTACAACCGCAGGCCCGGCGCACCGGCCCTCCTCGACCTCAACCCCGAGTCCAAGTGCACCACCACGGAGCCGTACGCGCGGATGGGCGCGGGCGAGGTCTCGTTCGTCGCGTCGGCCACCGACAAGGACAAGAACCTCGCGTACCTGGACTTCGACCTCTGGCCGACGGGCAAGTGGGACACCACCGGCGACCTCCTCAAGTCGACCGGGAAGGTCTCGGTCGGCAAGGACACGGAGAGAGCCCGCGTGACGACGTCCGGCTTCGCCACCACCAAACTGACCAACAACACCCTGTACTCATGGCGGGTGAAGGCCTTCGACGCCGCGGGCTCTTCCTCCGACTACTCCCCGAAGAAGATTCCCTGCCGATTCATCCTGGACACCGCCGCGCCCAAGCCGCCCAAGGTCTCCTCCACCGACTTCCCCAACGCGGACGAGAACGAGAACGGGTTCGGCAACCAGCCGGAGGACTCGCTCTGGTCCTCGAAGAAGTTCGGCTCACCCGGCTCCTTCACGGTGCGCGCCCTCGACAAGGACGTCGTACGGTACGAGTACGGCTTCAACTCGGCGAGTTACCCGTTCAGCCTGGCCCGTACCGCCGGTACGGCGACCACCACCAGCGCGACGCTCGCGAACACCAGACCGCCGGCCGCCGGGCCGAATGTGCTGTACGTACGGACCGTCGACGGGGCGGGCAACGTCTCCACGCCGACCAAGTACTTCTTCTACGTCAGCCCTCGGGACAAGGCCGACGCGCCCGGCGACATGACCGGCGACGAGCTCCCCGACCTCCTGACCGTCACGGAGAAGGGCAACCTCAGCCTCTACATCTCCCAGACCAACACCGACCTCACCAAGGCCACGGGGAAGCTGGGCTACTCGATGCCCAGCGCGTACCGCGCCAACCCCGCCAAGGACCCCAACGGTGACGACCTGCCTTCCTTCGTCGCCGCGCCCACCGGGCACTTCGACAAGGCCCTCATCACCCACAACGGCGACATCTACGGTGGCGACGGCCTCCAGGACGTCGTCGCCCGGGTCGCCGGAAAGCTCTGGGTCTACCCCGGCGATGGATACGGCGCCGTGAACATCGACAAACGCCGCGAGATCCTGCTCCCGTCCGACGCCCCCGACCCGGCCACCTTCACCCAGATCGTCTCCGCGGGGGACGCGACAGGCGACGGCAAGGCCGACTTCTTCATCACGGTCGGCGACGCGCTGTGGGTCCTCACCGGTTACAACGGGGCGACCATCGAGAAGGCCACCCGCCTTTCCGGCTCCTCCTGGGCCGACCGGGACACCGTCATCGCCCTGGACGTCACCGGCGACGGCGTGACCGACCTGGTCTACCGTTCCGACGCGACAGGCCGGCTGCTGCTCCGTACGGGCGTCAAGGCGGCATCGGGCGGGGTGGACCTCGGCTCTCTCGCATCCGCGGCGAACTCGGGAGCGGGTACGGACACCCAGTACGCCGCGTCCGGCTGGTCGAGCTCCGCCGTTCCCCATCTCATGGGCACCGCGGACGTCACCGGAGACGGCATCCCCGACATCTGGGCCGTCCACTCCGACGGATCCGTACGCCTCCACACGGGCGGCAGAACGGCGCTGAGCGGCACGGGGACCAACGTCATCGCGCCCTCCACCTGGTGGAAGACCCGCCAGACGATCGGCTGAGCGGAAAGAGCGGCCGGGCGGGGCCGCCGGGGCGCGTTGGCCGGAAGGTGCAGCAGGTGAGCCGGAAAGGCTCTGGGAAAGCGGTGCCCTGCCGAGGAATCTTGGTCTAGACCAAGCTGCCTACCGTTCGAAGGGTTGATCGCATGTCCCCCACCACAGCCACGACCCGGAACAACGCCCCCGCCCGCCCCCGCACCGCCCGCACCGCGGCGGCGCTGACCGCGGCCTCGTCCCTGCTCGCGCTCGGCGCGGTCGGTGCCACCGCCGCCCCGGCCGCGGCAGCGCCCAGCGGCGCGCAGGCCACCGGCCAGGCCACCTGGTACAACACCGGCCTGGGCGCGTGTGGCTGGTCCAACAACGACAGTGAGCTGGTCGTGGCGATCTCGACCACGCTGTACGGCAACTACCCCAACCCCAACAACTCCCCCCAGTGCGGACGGCAGATCCGGGTCAACGGCCCGCTCGGCTCCGTCGTCGTGAGAGTCGTGGACAAGTGCATGGGCTGTGCCACCAACGACGTGGACCTGAGCCCCACCGCGTTCTCGCGGATCGGTGACCTCAACGCCGGACGGATCAACGTGAGCTGGGACTGGGTCTGACCGTAGGCGCGGTGTGCGCCGGGGCCGGGGTGTGCGCGCCCCCGGCCCCTCCGTCGGGCGGTGGAGGAAAAATCGGTGGACACCGTGCTTGGCGGCGGCGACCGTGGGCGGCATGGGTCAGAAGGAGATCTGGGACACGGAAACCGCGCAACGCTACGACACACCCGGAACGGGCATGTTCGCGCCCGAAGTCGTGACGCCCACCGTGGACCGCCTCGCCGCGCTCGCGGGTGACGGAGCGGCCCTTGAGTTCGCCGTCGGGACGGGCCGGGTGGCGGTTCCGCTGGCCGCGCGAGGGGTGCCCGTCACCGGCATCGAGTTGTCGCTCCCGATGGTCGAGCGGCTGCGCACCAAGGCCGACGAGGCGGCGATCCCCGTGGTCGTCGGTGACATGGCGACCGCCACGGCGCCCGGGGAGTACGCGCTCGTCTATCTCGTCTTCAACACCATCTCCAACCTGCTCACCCAGGCCGAGCAGGTCGCGTGCTTCCGTAACGCGGCCCGCCACCTCGCGCCCGGCGGCCGGTTCGTGGTCGAGCTGTGGGTCCCCGAGCTGCGCAAGCTCCCGCCGGGCCAGGCGGCCACGGTCTGGCATGCGGAGCCCGGCTACATCGGGCTGGACACGTACGACACCCTGCGCCAGCACGTCGTCTCGCACCACTTCCGCTTCGACGAGAGCAAGGAAGCCGAGCTGTTCCGCAGCCCGCACCGCTACATCTGGCCTGCCGAACTGGACCTGATGGCCCAACTGGCCGGGTTCGAGCTGGAGAGCAGGGACGCGGACTGGGCGGGTGCCGAATTCACCGCCGATACGCGTTCCCATGTGTCCGTCTACCGCCTCCCGCGTGCGTGATCCGTGCCTGAGGTTCAGCGTCTTCGTGCCGGTCATGCCACCGCCCTGCTCGCGTTCGAGCGGGAGAACCGGGCCTACTTCGCGGCGTCCGTCCCCGACCGGGGTGACGCCTACTTCGCCCGGTTCGAGGAGCGGCACCGCGTGCTGCTCGCAGAGCAGGAGGCCGGGGTGTGCCACTTCCATCTGCTCGTCGACGGGGGCGGGGTGGTGTGGGGGCGGGTCAATCTGGTGGACGTGGCCGACGGGGCCGCCGAGCTGGGGTTCCGGGTCGCCGAGCGGGCGGCCGGGCGTGGGGTGGCGAGCGCGGGGGTGCGGCGGGTGTGTGAGCTGGCCGGCTCGGAGTACGGGCTCTCCTCGCTGCGGGCCAGGGCGGCCGTGGACAACGCCGGTTCGCGTGCCGTGCTCACCCGGACCGGGTTCACGCAGGCCGGCGAGGTGGAGCTGAACGGACGGCCCGGGCTGCGGTTCGTGCGTGGACCGGTGGGGTGACGGGGCGGCCTCTCCAGGAGTCTCTGCCTTATTGACGGGGCGTCCGGTATGGGACACATTGAGCCGGGGCAGGGGGGGATACGCATGGCTCGTGGGGAGGGCCGCCCGGCGGAACGCTCGGTGCACTCGGCGGACCGGGCGGAGCGCTCGGTGCACGGGGCGGACCGTGCGGGTTCGGTGGACCCGGTGCGGCCGGCGGGTCCGTACGCCGTGCTGGAGTCGCTGATGGGCCGGCGTCTCGGCAGGGAGTGTCTGTACATGCCGTCGTGCCGGCTCGGGCTGTACGTGGCGCTGCGCCACTGGTGTCCGCCCGGTGGGCGGGTGCTGATGTCGCCGGTCAACGACGATGTGATCTTCTTCGTGGTGCTCGCCGCGGGACTGCGGCCCGTGCAGGCGCCGTTGAACCCGCGGGACGGGTCCATCGATGTCGCCGCCGTGCCGGAGTCCGTCTGGCGGGGGCTGTCCGCCGTGCTCACCACCAATCTGTACGGGAACCCCGATCCGGCGCCCGAACTGCGCTCCCGTTGCGACGCGTTGGGCATTCCGCTGATCGAGGACGCCGCGCACGCCATCGGCAGCGAGATCGGGGGACTGCCGGTCGGCGGGTTCGGGGACGCGGCCGTGTTCAGCCTCTCCAAGCACGTGGGGGCCAAGACCGGCGGCTTCCTCGCCGTCGCGGACCCGGGGCTGCGTACGGAACTGGCGCGGGCCCGCGACGCGTTGCTCCGGCCCACCCGGCTCACCGCCGAACTCGCCTACGCCGTACGCCCGTACGCCGAGGCCGGGGTACGCGGACTGCGGCTGGTGCGGGCCGCGCGGGCCGCGCTGCGGCTGCTCGGGCAGGAGGAGCGGGCGGATATCCGGATGCCCTTGCGGGGCGCGGAGTTGCGGAAGGCCCTCGGCACGGCGCCGGGGCTCGGAGGTTTTCACTCCTGGGTCCGGGTGGACATGCACGACTACCGGCTCAGCCCCGGCCGCCCGCGCCTCGGACGCACCGAACGACTGCTGCGCGGACTCGACGGGACCCTCGCCGCCCACCGCGACGGTACGCGGCGGCTGCTGGCGAGCCCGTGGGCCGCGCCGGGCACCGCCGAGGGGACCGTACAGCCGCTCTTCCGCGTGCCGCTGCTCGTCGAGGACCGGGACGCGGCCATCGCCGCCCTCGCCCGGCACCGGGTCACCACCGGCTACCTCTACGACCCGCCGCTCGACGCGTACGCGGGCGCGGACTTCACCGATCCGTCACCGGCGCCGGGCCCGGCGGCCTGGTTCGCCCGGCACGCCCTGCCCGTCGATCCGCGCCACGCGGACCGGGCGATCGCCGTCCTCACCGCACTGGGCTCCCGTCCGGTGGAGTGGGTGGAGACCGGCAGCGGTGGCTGACACCGCCCGGCTGCCGGGGCCGCACCTGGGGGACGAAAGCCTCGTGGACGGTGGCTCCGGGACCGGTGGCGTGCCCGCTGCGCCGCCGGGGTGCGGCGGCGCAGCGGGCGGGCGGGTGCGCGGCGCCCAGTTACGCAACGCCGACGCGCTCAAGCTCAACACCCGCGTCTA